>CAXHHE010000189.1:0-6847 GCA_964016365.1 uncultured Bacteriovorax sp.
TGGGCTCGGAGATGTGTATAAGAGTCAGCCCGTATAGCAGGTCGGTTTTAAGTAGTAGTGGAATAGATAATTTTATTTACCAGGGATTACTCGATACATTTATCACTTATGTTTTATTTTGCAGCTACAGTGAAATGGGAAGAGGATGTGCCAAGGCGATGGGAATCGATCTGGCCATCAGCTTTAGACCATTTTATTACGCTAAAAACCCTAATGAATTCTGGCAGCGCTGGAACATCACACTGGGAACATGGATGCGAGACTACGTCACTTTTCCGGCGATGTTTAAATGGGGGCGAAAGATCAATCCTGATTTCATCATCCTTTTTTCTTTTCTCTTAATGGGATTGTGGCACGGGATTGGATTAAACTGGTTATGCTTTGGTCTCTTAAACGGGCTAGCCATTTATGCTTTTAATGTTTCTCAGAGAAAATGGTCTCTGCCTGGGATCGGAGTCTTCTTATCTGTTTCTATATGGGTTGGGAATGGTCTTTTTCAACATAAAGACTTCTGGCACAGGATGACTCGCTCTTTTGAACTGATTCCTGAATTAAGAGTCCACGACATCAATTTGTCCTTATTTTTAGGGGCCATAGGTCTATTATTTGTTTTTGAATTCATTCAGGAAAAGAAAAATAAAAGTGACTTTTTTACCAGCTGGTCTCTATGGATTAAGCTAACCCTTGCAGTTCTTGTTCTCTTTTATTTTGGATGGAAACTTGACGACAACTCTCTTATTCAGACTTTTGACCTGCCACCTGTCTACTTTAGGATTTAAAGTTTTCTAAATCGCTTGATGCATTCTTCGACGTGCAAAAAATCTTCATGGTGAAAATCTGTGATAAAAAACTCATACCCGTAATCGCTATATTTCTTTAAAAGCCCTGCGCACTCATCGTAGCTTCCCACTATAAAAGGTGCTGAGGTCCAGAAGTTTTTCATTGCTATTAAATTAAAATCATCTCTTTCTTCCGGAGTCCTCTGCAGATAATCCTTCATCCATTGGCTCCAGGAAGTCTCGTGTCCTCCTAAGACCATATCAAAAAGCATCTGCCCCTTTCTATCTTGTGGGTAAAGCTTCAGCATGCTGGCCTGTGCTTCTTCATTAGTGGCCCTGGCACAAATCCCCAGCAAGAGCCCTTGAGCTTTCCCTTCACTTTTTTTCATTTCACTTAGAGGCTTGATACCTTTTACGTAATTGCCGGACAGTTCTGCCGTTGTGGCCACACCAGAATAAAACAATTCGACATCCTCCTTCAAAGGAGGAAATAACTTTGCGTCCGTCACTTGGTAGTATTGGCCTTGAAAACTGCCTGTTGTTTTCTCTTTAAAGAAGTCTTTAAGAACATTTGAAAAATCTTTTAAACGAGAAAAGCGTTCAGCAAAACTTAGTTCATCATGAAGAGCGCTCATTTCATTTGGAAATGATCCCGGTATCATATTGAGGGCCATAGGCCTTGCATAAAAATCCTGTAGTGATGCAAGTTTCTTCACAATGTGGAAAGGATGCTGATGAAGTGGGTTCACTGCAATCAATGGATGAAATTCAGGATTTTTTTCCATTGCCCTTTGGGCCACAACCCATGGATCAAGGCGCTTATCACCTGCTGTAATAAGGGTGTACTTAAAAAATTCTTTTTTTGTTTTCCCGACATAATGATCAAGCTGTGAATGAAATCTTTTTTCATCACGACGGTCATTTGATGGGGCGACATTAATAAAAAAAGTTTTTGTCATGCATTCACCTAATTATGTTGTGCAAGGATCTTCGTCATTTCATCACCGAGCCATTCGCCGTAAAGCCTGTAGCCATAAGATGTTAAATGGGCCCTATCCCACCACATATTCCCATTTTTGATATGATCGTCGCGATTGAGGTATGGATTGGGATTTAAGACAATTAATCCAAACTCTCGCGCCCAGCGATCAGTCATTTCTTTTTCCTTTAAAGAAGTCTGCTCTTCCATGGCCTTGTTAAAAAACAGCAGATCGAGCTTTACCTCACTATTAGTTCTCATAAAGCTCTCAGGATTCTTTTGAAGTGACAGATAAATAGGGGTGACTCCCATTGGAGTCACTTCTTTCAAAAGTTTTTTAAACCCGCGGTCCTGCTCTGGAATAACTGAAAAATCTGTATTTTTTGTCAGAAGAAGATAATTAATTTTTTCTTCTTGCACTTTCTTTAAAATGCGCTTGCGATCTGCTCTATATGAAAACTGATCGATTGAAAAATTGATGCTCTCAAGATTAAAGCGGTCCTTAACTGACTCATAAATTCTTTTATGGGCCACATTCATAAAACCATCACCTGGATGAGTGACTCCACTGCTATAACTAAAACTCGCCCCAACTAAACCAATTTTTATCGTCGGCCTGCCATTATCGGGGGCCTTAATCGCTCCACGCTCTTTGATTGACCCGCACTTTTCATTAAAACAGTAAAAGTAGCTCGGCTCAAACTTAGATTCACCAAACCTCGCTATAAAAGAATGAATATCGGAACTCTTCCCACCCCAGGCCTCATACCAGGCCTTAAAGACTCTGTAGCGTCCAACCTCAAAATCGTAATCCTCTTCGGCAACAGACATTCCTCTGATCCTTCGAGTGGCAACCTTCTTGTCGCTCCAATCACTTTCGAGCCTTGAGAAATAAAGGTAATCAAATGCGAGCCAGAGACCACCCAGAAGAAAAATAAAGGACGTGCAAAGAGCAAATGACTTTGAATAATGAATGTCTCTCAGCTTTTTTACAACAAAAGCTATGATCAAAGCTCCTGCTAAAATAATGAAAAAGTGACCAATGAAATGTTTTTCATAACCGCGGTTGTTTTCAAGAGAAGTCCCAATCTTAATTCCCGAAACATCCAATGCTTCAATATTCGAGACAAAGGCTCCGCGCATTCCGGTTTTAAAACCAAACTGGGCCCACTGGAAATGGTCATTGGGAATGACTGCTGCTTTTTGCCCATCGACAAAAAGAGTGATGCCTTCCTCACTCTCTTGCACTTTAACTTGAACTTTTCCCGATGAAGGAAGATCAATATGAAATGCCTGAGCAGTTATAAAATCTCCTTCTCGCTTACCGTGGTAAGACATTGAAGAAAAAAGCGAACTGCGGCTTAAACGGAAAGCTGTCAGGTTCTGATCAGTGACGTTAAAGATCACATCAAGGTAAGAATTTAGCGGGATTGAAGCATCAAAGCTTAGAGATGAAAGTTGGACGGCCTGAACTGAATTAATTTCATTGGCGCCATAACCAGCTCTCAAATTCAACTGATTGCCCGCAATGTTCGAGCGCGAAAGTGCTGAGCCGGTAGAGCCCATCATGTTCGACGTAATCATTTTGCTTTTTAGGTTATACCAGTAGGGATTGTTAACCATGTAGGTCTGCGAAATATGCAGCGATTTCGTCCATGCCCAGGCAGCAAAAAATACACACAGAATTCCTGTGAGCCAGTAATTATGAAAAATGTCTTTTAACTTTTTCACAAAACTCTCCGCTTTGCCTTTTTTGTGCTGATAGTATTAAATACTTCTCCAGCTCCTCATTCATTTCATTGCTCAAAACTGGTCTTTGAATTTTTCCCTCTCTGGCCAGAGTAAAGCAATCTCCAATATATTTTTCGATGTTTTTCACATCGCTGAAATAATGAATCAATTTTATTTTTTGAGCTTCGACCACATCAATTTTATCACCGTTTGTTGAAAGATGTTCAAATTCCCTCACTCCTATTTTGCTTTTTAAAATAGGAGTGATGATTCCCGGGATAAGCCCCCATTTTTTCTCCGGTAAAGAAAACTGAGAAAATTGATCGCTTACCACTATGTCACTCGCGGCCACAAGCCCCATTCCTCCACCAGCAACCTGTCCTTGCACCTGGCAGATAACTGGGACACGGCATTTTAAAATCTGCTGATACATGCTTTTAATCTTGGCCATGTCTTGCAAATTTTCTTCTGCACTTAATTCACAGGCGCGCTTCATCCAGTTCAAGTCGGCACCAGTGCAAAAGTTTTTTCCTTCTGCGCGCAGAAGAATAGCTTTAGCTGATGATGGGACATGAGAAAAGGCACTCGCAATTTCCTCCGTCATCTCAGCATCGTAACAATTCCCTTTTTCAGGATTGTTTAAAGTAATGAAGTAAATATCGTTTTCCTGGCGAGTTAAAACGTGTTTCATAATCACCAGGTTACGAGGGCCATTTCAATTGTAAGCCCAGGTCCCATGGTGATCATGATGCCGTAATCACCTTTTTTAACACTTCCTTCATTCAGAAGTTCCTGATAGCTAAAAAGAAAACTGCCACTGGAAATATTGCCGTAGTTTTTTAGAATCGTGCGCGTATGACGAAGATCTGTTTTTTTAAATCCTAGTTTCTCTTCGATGCCATCAAGGATACTGGCGCCCCCTGAGTGAACAATCCAATGAGAGATGTCTTCTTTTTTTAATTTAAAACGCTCTAAAAGGGCCCTAAGTGGTCTTTCTATTTCTCGGGCCAGAAACTTTGGAGTCTCTTTGCCGATAAAAAAGCGGTAGCGGTTTTTCTCTTCATTCCAATCAAAACGCAGCATCTGAAGTGAATCAGGGATTAAGTAACTTTCAAATCCTAAGATCGAAGCCTTTCCACTCTCTTCTTTTTGTTCAACCAAAGCGACGGCCACACCATCTCCAAAGAGGCTATTGACCAATGCCGTGCTCTCACTGTCATCTAGTGTATAAATCGATGAACAAAGCTCACAACAAATAAGTAAGGCCTTTTTCTCTGGGTTATTATTCGCCCAGCTTGCCACTGCATTTAAACCGTTTAATCCGGCATTGCAGCCCATGCCGACAATGTCGAGTCTCTGTGTATTGTTTCTGAATTTTAACGGCTCTAATATAAGCGCAGAGAGCCCTGGGACAAGAAAGCCGGTTGAAGTCACACAACAAATGTAATCAATATCTGAAGGCTTCAGACCTTTTTGTTTTAAGGCCTCTTCAACGGCAACACCGATAAGATGAATCGCATTCTTTTTAAACTTTTCGCGAAGGTTAAAGACAGACTCTTCAGCAAAATCATTTTTAGACAATGTCAGGTAGCGGTTTTCAATATGCTCGTGTTTGAAAAAACGTTTTGATTTCTCGCTCGTCACATTCATAAGAGCAGCGATTTCATTCTGAGAGAACTTATTTTGGGGATGTGATAAACCGAGTGAAAGAATTTTAGGAGTGGACCTATGCATTGCCTTTTACCAGAATGTCGTTGTGTTCTAAATATGAAACAACTAATTCTGCTAAAAGGCAATAATAAGACTAATCAATACCGAATTTAAGAGCTTGAATACCAGGAAGAGTCCCGTTTTCAATATACTCAAGAGAAGCCCCACCACCTGTAGAGATGTGAGACATTTTACTCGCAAGACCTGACTGGTTTACAGCATTAACTGAATCACCACCACCTACAAGGGTGAAGGCGTCTAGTTCAGATAATGTTTTTGCAATCCCTAGTGTTCCTTTTGCGTATGCTTTGTTTTCAAAAAGACCCATTGGACCATTCCATAGAACAGTCTTAGCGTTTCTTAAATAATCATTGTAGTTAACGATTGTCGATGGACCGATGTCCAGACCGATTAAATCCTCACCAATGTTCGTTTGTCCTACCTCAACCGGGTCTCCACCAAAAGTTAGTGAACACAGGTGATCGCTTGGAAGAACGATCTTATTCTTTGACGGCATACCAAGAATTCTTTTTGCTAAAGCTACATCTTCGTCTGAGCAAAGTGACTTCCCGATTGTGTGACCTTGAGCTTTTAAGAACGGGTAGGCCATAGCTCCACCGATTAAAAGCTTATCAACAGAGATTAGAAGAGCCTCAATGATCTTGATCTTGTCGCTTACTTTTGCTCCACCAACAACAGCAACGAAAGGCTTCTTAGGGTCTTTTACGATGCGGTCTAGAGATTCAACTTCGCGCTTTAAGAGAAGTCCGCCGTAAGCTTTGTTCTTGAAGAATGCATTGATCTCGTAAGTTGAAGCGTGCTTTCTGTGAGCGGCACCAAAAGCGTCGAATACAAAAACGTCTCCATAAGTTGAAAGCTGACGAGCGAATTCACGGTCGTTGTTTTCTTCCTCTGCGTGGAAACGAAGGTTTTGAAGCAAGATAATTTTTGATTCGTTAAGCCCTAGAAGAGTTTTGATTCCACGGTCAAGTGCCGTTTCAGTCAATGTCACTTCCATTCCTAGTTTTTCGGCCAGGCACTTTGCCACTGGCTCAAGTGAATATTGCATATCCACTTTTCCTTTTGGTCTACCGAAGTGACTCATCAGGATAACTTTTTTTGCTCCAGCTTCCAGGATCGCCTTGATCGTCGGGATCGCTTCATCGATTCTTGTCGTGTCTGCAATAACCGTTGGATCTTTTTTATCCATTGGAACGTTGAAATCAAATCTCGCCAGGACTTTTTTGTCCTTAGCGAGTGTTTTAAAACTTTCTTCAGTAATAAATTTTAAGGCCATGGATTATAGTCCTTTTGAACCGATGAACTTAACAAGGTCAAGAACACGGTTTGAGAATCCAGCTTCGTTATCGTACCAAGAAACAACTTTTACAGTGTTCCCAATTACGTTAGTTAAAGAAGCATCTAAACATGAAGAGTGTCTCATTCCCATAAAGTCTACTGAAACTAGTTCTTCTGTTTCGTAACGCAGAATTCCTTTAAGAGAAGTTTCTGAAGCTTCTTTTAAAGCAGCATTGATTTCAGAAGCACTAGCAGGCTTCTTAAGAGTTGCAACGAAGTCTGTTAGAGAAACGTTTGGAGCTGTCTCTTATACACATCTGACGCTGCCGACGAAGGCTTCTGGGTAGGT
>CAXHHE010000190.1:0-6842 GCA_964016365.1 uncultured Bacteriovorax sp.
ATAACTGAGCGTCTCGTGGGCTCGGAGATGTGTATAAGAGACAGGGAATAACGAATTTAGTTTTTCCACCAACTTTCATAGTTTGAAGACCTTCAGTCCATCCACGGATAACTCTGTTAAGCGGGAAAGACACTTCTTGTTTTCTTTCAACAGAAGAATCGAATACCGTTCCGTCGATTAAAGTTCCATGGTAGTGAACTTTTACAACGTCAGTTTCTTTAGGTGATGGTCCTGTTCCTTCTTTGATTACTTTATAAGCTAGACCAGAAGCAGTTTTTGTTGCTCCTTCTTTGCTTACGAAGTTATTTAGGAATTCAATTCCTTTTTTCTTAATTTCGCCAGCTTGTTTTTCCATTCTAGCTTTGAACATATCCTGGATTTTTTGCTGGTATGCCATTGGATCAACTTTTTGCTTATCACCTTTAGCAGCATCTCTTAGACCAGCTGTAAGTGAATCGATTTCAGCGTCAGTCATGTTTAACTGAGTTAAACGTGATCCGAACATTGTCCCGATAGCGTAGAACGTTTTTTCTTCTTCAGTCTTTGGGTCCTTTCCTTTAGAACATCCAAAGGCCATTGCTCCAACTAGAGCGAGTAATAGCACCTTTTTCATGATTGTCATTCCTTTGTATGATGGTGAACGATTTTGTTTACTCTAATACGTTAATGCCCCTTCGCTTAAAGATCAAGCTTAGGCTCATCTTTTAGAAGCTCAATTCTTGTCTTGTCAGCAGGCAGAGCTCTCTCCCAATCTCCGTACAAAGGATTCGGAAGCATAATAAATCTTTGCCCAAACTCACTTCTCATTTGATCAACCAGTGCATTGCGCTCCGCAACGCTCTTTTTTTCGAAGGCCTGGTGAAAGTCCGTCAGGTTGTCTCCAACCAACATCACGATGTCGTACTTCTTGAGCACTTCTTGTCTTCTAGGCTCTTTCGTGTGCTCATTGCCCATCAACATTAGGTTTTGTTTTTTAACTGGAAAACCCTGTGCCACAAGATTTGTCATTGTATCGTCATACATCTCAACTCTTCTGTTTGAAATGTAGAAAACTTCGACCTGGCGATCAACTAAGAACTTGATGAAATCAAGGGCCCCTGGAATCGCTACAGCTTTTTTCAATTTTACCCAGTCGGCAAAATGACTTTCTTTCCACGAAAGACCTTCTTTAATTTCACTCGCTCCACCGTAAGAGTTATCTAAGAGCGTCTCATCGATATCAAAAACCACAGCGCGTTTTCTATTGTGTTTATTTTCAAGCTCGCGCTCAATTTTTTCTTTAGCAATGTTGTAAGCTTGGTAAGTAAGCGCGCGGTACTCGCCACTTGTTTGTTGCCAAAGGTAAGCCCCTATTTGGTACTCGCGTATATTAGGTTTGGTTGGCTGTCCTGAGCAAGCACTCAGTAGAGTTAAAAGCAATAACCCCGTCATAACTTTCATTATTTTCTCCTTATATAAAACTAAAAACCCGCCTCATCTAAGGCGTGGTTGCACATTTGATCGCACATCTCATTTTGTGGATGGCCTGCGTGTCCTTTGACCCAGTGGAAATTGATAGTGTCAAAGCGCGATTTAAGCTGATCGAGTTCGCGCCAAAGCTCCAGATTCTCAGGCTCTTTTCCATCGGCCTTTTTCCAACCGCGGTTTTTCCAACCAGTCACCCAACTGGTAATTCCTTCGGTGACATACTTTGAATCGCTATAAACAAAAACCGGGCTTAGTCGGTCTGAAACTCCTTCTTCAATCCATTTTTCAATCAGTCCCTTAAGACCTCTGATGACTCCCTCAAGCTCCATTTTATTGTTGGTTGTAGGAACATCAACTCCCGAAGATTTTAAAATAATTTCCCCTTGAGCGTCCTGAATCAGTACACCCCAGGCCCCGGGTCCCGGGTTTCCTCTGCAGGCCCCATCGGCAAAAACGCCATAAGCACTCTTAAGGTCTCTCATTTCGTCAGGAAGCGGGAATTTTGAATCCCAATTTAAGCTCTTGGCCTCTTTAGTATCCGGCAGGTCGTCACTCAAAGATATAAGTTTATCAATCGCTTCCACACCTTCTGGAAATTGGTCAAAAAGCGGGCGCAATTTTTTAAGAGTTTTAAGGACTTCTGATTTTTTCATAGGTTTAAATTCTAGTTTAAATAATACTCTTTTTAAAGCGATTATGTTATCACTTAGGGATGAAAACAGCATTTTCCATTCGCGTCTATAAACAGTATTTCAACTTCGCTTCTTCGCATTTCATGCTTTTTAAGGATGGAACAAGAGAGCCTCTCCACGGTCACAATTACCGCGTTCAGGTAAGAGGAAACGCTCCGGAACTTGATGACGACATGGTTTTTGATTTCTTAAACATCAAGCCAATCGTTAGAAAAATCTGTGATTCGCTTGACCACAAACTACTAATTCCAAAAAATCACCCAAAAATTATCATCGAAGATAAAGAAAAGAATTATAATATTATCACTCCTGATGAAAGTGTCTTCAGCATTCCAAAGACGGACGTTCTTTTAATGCCAATTGAAAACACTTCAGCAGAAAGAATTGCTGCTTACCTTGCTCAGGAAATTAAGAGTGCGGTTTTTGCAGAATACAAATTTGAATTCAACGAACTGGAAATCGAAGTCGAAGAAACACCGGGACAATCAGCGGTGTATACACTTTTCAAGGAATAGGGAAAACGAATGAAATTCATCGAACTGCCACATGGAACGAGTGTTAAGGGTGAAAAAATCGAAGCTTTCAAATCGGAAGTGGAAGGCCAAAAATACAATTATATTTTAGGTGCCGTTCACGGAGATGAAGTCGAAGGCGCTCATCTTGCTAAAAAATTATTTGAATTCTTAAGAGAGACTAACGATGTTTCTATGCCAGTCATCGTGGTTCCTATTGTAAACGTAGACGGATTTAAGGCCGGCACACGTGTTAATGGAAATGGCGTAGACCTAAACCGCAATCTTCCTTCTGCTCAGTGGACTCCAGAAGCGCGTGAAGCAAAATACTTCCCGGGAACTGCGCCACTTTCAGAACCAGAAAATAAATTCTTAGTAGACCTCTTCAAAAAGTACCCACCAAGATTTATCCTGAGCTTCCATTCATGGTACCCGGTTATTAACTATAACGGTGCTTGTAAAGAGATCGCTGAATTCTTAGCGAGCTACAACAAATACCCAATTGAAGCGGACTTCCTGACTCACCCAACTCCAGGATCACTGGGAGAATTTGGGCCGCAGGAATTTAAGTCTCCGGTTCTCACTTTTGAATGCCCGGTCCTTTCAGACACAGTCACTCTGGATAGTGTTTGGAAAGAAAACGAAGAAGCTTTCAAGCAGCTCTTCCTGACAAGAACAATCGAAACTTTTAAAGCTTAATCTTTATCGAAACGAATGGTTAAAATCCGAAAGGGTGTTAATCATTCGTTTTGGATCATTGGCGTGCACACTCTCTGAAAGAGATCTCATCGTTACATTTTTAAGATCGTTCGTCACAATGACTGGCCTCCCATTAATTTTTCCCTGCACAGAGACTTGATTGCGGTATGGATTCACTCCAACAATTACGCCATCCACTGACCCACTCACCGCTCGATCGCCATAACAATAACCTTGGAAACAGCCCTTGCCGATTCCTACAGTCTTAAGTGTGTATGTACCAACACCAGTATACTTACTTGTGCCTCCAACGAAACTAATGGCCACAAGAGAGCTTTTGGCATTAACTCCAACAATGACCCCGTCAAAACTTTTATAAACAGCAGAGTCATTGGCGCAATAAGCTTCCACACAACCCTTTCTCACCAGAGAGTCTTTCTGTTGATAAGTTTTAATCACTGAGTATTTATCTGATACTTTTTTATGGTTGATGGCCACACCATCTTTTGAAACACCAACGATGATGCCTTCAAGATTGCCACCGACAGCTTTGTCATTCACACAAAAATCACCTGAACAATCTTTGCCCAAGTAAACTTTCGCCAGATCAAAAGTCGCAATACCTCTTCGCGCAGTCGATCCACCAGTGAAGTCGATGGAGACCTTTGTTTTGCTGACACCCACAATACTTCCATCCGCATTCTCAGCAACTGCCTTATCGCCGACACAAAAAGAAAGTCCCTGGTAATTCTCACAAGCAAAAGCAGATAGAGAGACCAGTGACAAAAAAGAAATAAGAACCTTCATAAACAATCCCAATAAAAAAGGCCCTCATTGAGGGCCTTTTAAGTTACGAACATATCTGCCGAACTCTTAATACTTAATCTTATGCTTCACTCTATACTGCATGATAAAAATGCTCCACTGGAGCATTTTTTCGGCAGATTAACCAGCTTTTGTAAACTTGATAACTTCAACCGGACAAGCTTCAGCAGCTTCCTGAACCTTTAATCCATCGTTCAAAGGAGCGCCTGGGCGGATGATACAAGTTGAGTCTGTGACTTCGAAAACTTCCGGGAAGATCGCTTCACAAGCGTCACAAACGATACACCCTGGCTCGATCCATACTTTTGAAATTGAAAAGTTTTCAACCGCAGGAGCTGCAGCACCGCCGCCAGCAGCTGCTCCAGCAAACTCGCCAGCGAACATTGGGTTCGTCGCCATCTTAAGTTGCTTAGCTGTCTTTGGAAGTGGAGGTGAAATGAAAGTTCTTTCTGGAATTTCAAA
The DNA here is from genome assembly GCA_964016365.1 of uncultured Bacteriovorax sp. Classification (GTDB taxonomy): domain Bacteria; phylum Bdellovibrionota; class Bacteriovoracia; order Bacteriovoracales; family Bacteriovoracaceae; genus Bacteriovorax. The sequence goes on from CAXHHE010000190.1 coordinate 4,658, forward strand.
TCTTGGTTTTTCTTTCGTCACAACAAACTTACTAGCTACATCTTCAACAGTTTGTGCCGATTCGTTTCTCTTTGCTACGAAATCTACTGCTTTGAAAGTTTGCTTGTGAGTGACACTGTCTTTTGTTGCTGTTACTTCAACTTCAACCGTTGCTTTATCAAGTGTCGAAGCTGTAAGGATTTTTTTAAGGTTCTCACCCATGTCTACATCGCGAGCGAAATCAAAATCTGATCCGTCGAAATCGCGAGTGATATCTACTTCTGTTGGAGATCCAAATGGGTTGAATAAGTGAACGCGAACGCGGTCGAATTTTACCGGCTCAGCATCCTGATCCCATTTGAAAGCGAATGCAAAACCATTGTCACCTAAAGTTGATTTTAGAATTTCAATCTTCGGTCTTACAAAAAGAAAGTTCAGGGCACCAGATAGTAAACTAAGTGCTCCAATTCCTACTAATAGCCCGATTCCCATTAAAATCGCCACAGTCATGGCAATGTATGTTGTGCTCACTCAAACTCCAGTCAAATAATCAGTTATTGTATGGGCTTATTTTAACATAAGATTGCGAGATGTTTAGCAAAATGTGAGTGATTTCACACCCTCTCTTACGACTCGTTGCAAAACTCAAATTAAAAATTATTGATGTCTACCCAAAGCTTCTTGTTGCTCAAAGGAGTCGCATCTGGAAGCAGCGGATTATCAATTTTAAAAAGCTTTCTCTTTCTTAGCTTCAGTGCCGAGACCTGAGTCTTATAATACTGGTCAAATAGGCGCTCAAACGTCCCATTCTGCTGGATAATATCGATCCCTTCTCTCACGCGGGTGCGCAGTTTTCTGCCGTGTTCATTTTTAGCAAACCAGAAATAAGTCGGCAGTGGATAATAAAGCAAAATGTTTTCTTCAATCATAAGATCAGGCATCTTCTCTTTGCGCTTTTCAATCTCGTCGACCACTTCGGTTACCGAACGAGGAAAAGCGACGTAATCCCCTCTTAAAAGGCCTTCAAAGATCTTGTCGTAATAGACCTCCGTCTTCACAGTAAAGCCTGCCAGCTTCAAAATATCCACATCTCCCCAACCAGCACCCTGGCCCAAGGTAAACTTTTTAAGTTCATCAAGTGTATTGATATTTTTAAAGAGATCTTTATTTTTTTTATCAATTAAAAGCACGCGGTAACTAACCAGGCTGCGATCGATAGGAATTCTGATTGGAAGAAATCTTTTTTCAAACTCTTTGTTTGTTTCACGAATCATGATGTTGAGTTTGCTTTCGCGCTTACTCAATTCGCGCAACTGCCTTTCCTCAGTCATAAAGACGCCGGCCTTAAGTGAATAAGCTCCATATTTGTTAGCAGTAGCATCTAATGAAGCTTTAAGAATGCTCCAATGATAATTGTAGCGCACATCAAGAGGTGACTCTGGTGGATGGTAGTAGTACACCATCTCAGCATGAGTAATACTGAAAAACAGATGCACGAATAATGCAGACAATAGAGTAAAAATCTTCAAAACAACTACCTTATGCTACGTATTTCATTACGTAATCATCCCTTAGTTTTACACGGTCATAATAAGTCAGCAAATGAATTACAGAAAAAGTGAAATGGCCAATTGCAAGTTAAAAATCGCGGCCAGCTCTTCGTTCATAGGACGCGCTAAACCTAAAAGATGTGAGTCCTGATTATACACCCACAGTATATTTTGCGACGAAATAAATTCCTGTTCTGAATCATAAACCAATTCTATCAAATCCAGTTTTAGCCTCTGGCCTTGAAGATACTTAGAGGTTTGTTCCTTTGTTAAACGAACTTTGTTAAGGCGAAGAACCTGATCTAGTGGTCTTCCCCATTTTTCCAGATCAAACATTTCTCCTTTGATCGGCCAATCTTTTTGCCTGATTCCATTGGCAGATGTGTTTTCTCCAATAGCTGTGCGTTCAAGAATTTGCAAGGCCCCATATCCACCTAAGAGTTCGGCCACTTCTTCAAAGAAGCTGCGAACATAGGTTCCGGAACTCACCGTGATTTCAAACTCCATCTCTGGGTATTCATAACGGCCTATTTTAAAATCTAAAATCTCGCGTTTTACTTTTTCTTTTTGAATCAATCTCCCGGCCAGCGCATGCTCGTAAAGTCTCTTACCTTCAAACTTGGTAGCAGACACACTGTGAGGAGCTTGCCAGTACT
>CAXHHE010000191.1:0-6831 GCA_964016365.1 uncultured Bacteriovorax sp.
TCGTGGGCTCGGAGATGTGTATAAGAGACAGGGCCGAGACATAGTCACCGCGAGAGTGCATAAATGTTTTTAAAACCTGATGGTGAGTCGAAAGAACCACCTTTGAATTTGAACGGCGGTGAACTTCATCGAGGAAGGCGATCGCCAGAGCTGAGGCTTCTTCAGAAGATGTTGAGTTGAAAATCTCATCGATAATAATCAGGTTAAGTGGGCCAAGTGACTGCAAAAGTTCTAAATAGTATTTTGATTCCGAAGCAAATGAGCTCAATCCCTCAGAAAGATTCTGATGGTCGTGGCTGAAATAAAATAAATCGCTCACTGGGTGAATGTCAGCATGAACGGCGGGAACATATAGTCCCAGATGAACCATTAAAAGAGAAAGTGTAATAGATTTTAAAGCAACGGTTTTCCCCCCGGTGTTTGGACCAGAGATGATAAGACCTTTGTGCCCAGAATCCAGAAGAACATTGTTTTTAATCGGTGCTTTTAAAAGCGGGTGATAAAGTCCGTTGAACTCAAAATAGAATTTTTCATTGAGTGTCGGCTTTGAAAGACCAAGCTTTTGAGTGTATGTCGCTTTGGTGTTGAGCCAATCAAGGGCCAGGCACCATTCGCTCATCAGTTTAAGTTCGTCAGAATACCCGTGAACAACTTTACTTAATTCAATTGTCAGCTTCAAGATCGTTGATTCAATCTCAGAGAGCAGGTGAATGCGCTTGTTACCTTTTTCTCTTACTTCATAAGGCTCAACAAAAAGAGTCATCCCAGATTGAGAGCGGGCGACAATGGGGCCGAGGTCAGAATTATAAGAGTCAGATCTCACTGCTAAAACGTAGCGGTCGTTGATGATATCGAAGTTATCAAGCTGAAGCTTTGATGAGTACAGATCACTTTTTGCGGCTTTTTGAACCGTGATTCTTAGGTCGTTTTCAAGGGCCAGGACTTCAGCGTAAAGTTTCTTTAAAACAGGATGTCTTTCGTAAGAGACATTTCCGCTATGGTCTACAAAATCTCGCAAAGGATTAGTAAAGTAACGTTTGATCTTTGAAAGTTTATCTCTTTCAATGATGTAGTTTTCTTCAAAGGCAAGGCTTGAAAAAAGTGAAAGGCACTCGATATAACATTCAGCAATTTGTGCTAAAAAGTGCAACTCACGTGCTTCGAAAAATTTCTCGCGTTTGATATCCGGAATAAGTTTAAAAAACGTCTCACTCTCTGGGAGAAGGCGAAGTTTGCTGTTGAATGACAGACTATAATCATCGTAATTGGCCAGGTAACTCTCAAGTAAATTGAGATCGCTTTGAATCGTTGCAATGCTTCTTGCTGCAGGTGGAGCTTCTAATTTTGTTTTGGTTAATTCAAAATGTGATAAACTTGAGATGCTTGAGACAAGCATCGACCAGTCGAGGAGCTCGAGAGCTTCAGAATTACCATTGAGAAGATTAAGGGCCATGATACAGACTCACCAACAATTAAGACAAACTTCTCTCGAATATAACACTCTCTTCTCGAAAAATGAATTCTATCCGGTTCAAAAGGCCTACACTACACCTCATTTCCTGGTTTTGGGGCTGAGATTTCCCGGGCAGAACGTAGCTCTCTATATAGGGAGAGGAAACCAGTATGAAGGAATCTTCTTTTCCAATAAATTTCCCCCGTCTTACCTGAGGATTCAGGATCGCCTTTTAGACTATGTGAGAAAATATTTAGTAGGTGCTCGCCTGGGAAAAATGGAAGTCGATGACAATCATTTTTTATCGCTCTTTCATTTTAAGAATGAACACACTGATAATTCTTTTGCATTTGGTTACAAAGACCGTGGCCTGTTTTTTATCAAACAATCCAAAGAAGAGATATACACCAGCTGGAATGGGGAAATCTCAAAAGGAAAAAACATTACTGACCTGGTTGACCAGTTCCTGGGAAAGACCTCTACTGTGGATAATGCCAAACCTTCAAACTGGACGCTCTTGAATTATTTTCAAGATGAAGAGAAGAAGGTGAGCGGTAAACCTCTACAAAAGAAAAAGGAAAAATTTTTAGAAAAGAAATTAGGCAATATCACCCATGACCTGCACGATGTAGAAAAGTGGAAACTGATTGAGGAAGAGCTTCTTTCTGAAGAGGGACTTGATCTTGCCGATCACCAGTCAGTTCTTCACGGACATAAAATTAAATTCTCCTCAAACTTAAATCAGTGGCAAAAACGCGATGTCGTTTTTACGAAGGTTAAAAAACTAAAGAAAGCGGAGGAGATTCTTAAAGGAAGACTTAAAGAAACTGATGAAGAGCTTTTCAAAGTTAAGCAAGGCGATTTTGAATTTGAAGTAACCAAAGAAAAGGCCATCGCACCACTGTGGCAGACAGCTTCTTTGCAAAAGAAAAAAGAAGAAAGCGAACACAACGTAAAACATTTTAAGTTAAAAAATCTCAGCGGAACAATTGCTCTGGATGCTGCCAGCAACGACTGGCTTCGTTCCCAAGGGGCAAAAGATCATTATTGGTTTCATATTGAAAACTACACCGGGGCCCACTGTCTGGTGAAAACAGACGACATTTCCAAGCTTAGTGGAGAGGATTTGTCAGCTATTGCTTCAATGCTAAGAGACTATTCAAAGCTTTCCATCAATGAGATACCCGTCATGTATAGTCAACTACAACACGTAAAAGGTTTGAAAGGCGTGCAGGGTAAAGTTATCATTAAGAAGCCGAAATATTTGAGATGCAGTTATATTGATTGGACAGAAATAATTACCATGCTCTAGGCCTGATTGCAGGCGGCGCCAGCACTCTATAGAATAGATATTATATTTAGGGGTAAAGTCAAAATGAAAACTTTCTTATTACTAACAGCTTCAATCTTCACCATGTTTAACACGGTGGCGTGGTCACAGACTAAGATTGAAGAAATTGAACAATATGAAATTAGAAATTATGATCCACAAAAAAGCGGCCTGAACGATTTAGTTTTCGAGGCCCGCATTGAAAAGTTGGTCGATATTCTAAATAAGACAGGGAACTTCGGAAAGTTAACTGATGTTTATTTTAAAATTTATTGGCTTTCTCCTTCTCAGTACAAAATTGAAGTACTGGGTCTACCAAAAGGATTCCAGGAAGTGCGCGATGATTTAGCGGCACTCATTAAAGGAAAGCTGGAATTTATCATCCCTGAGAGATTCTCTGAGAAGTTTAAAGGTTATACGCTTAAAGCAGCACCAATTGCCGACGGTAAACTCATTAAGGCCATCGATGATACATACACTATGGCCGTACCGGAAGTGGATATTACTTTTGATAAAACAGGCCGCTTAAAAACAGTTGAAACCAATGTTGCTTATTCGCAAGTTAAGACAGAGTTTTTCCAGGCGCCAAAGTCGTGGAGTAATAACAAACTTGTTATGGATAAGATCGTAACAACGACGAAACAAGGAACTGCTGTCGCAACGACAACAAACACTGTAGAGTATGCTACTTTCCAAGGAATGGGTTTTCCTTCAAAGGTTACAGTTAAAAACGTAACTGAAGCAGTGATCCCGGCACACGGAAAAGAAAAAGAGAAGAAAGTTAAGAGTGAATCTGGTTCAGTGATTCGCTTTTCAAATTATGAAGTTAATACAGGTAAAGCACAACGCTTTATGACTGAAGGCTTAAGAAGATAGGTTTATTTGAAGTTAAAGGTAAAACACCTCACGACAAGCTTGTTAGCAGTTTTAGTACTGCTAAACTTCTCTTGCTCTAAGCAAGAGTCGCCAAGCATTGATGGAGGTGAAGTGGCCACTCAGCAGGAGATCGAAAGACTCGAAGCTTGTAGCCAGGTTAATTTCAATAAAGGAGTTCTGCTTCACCAGAACGTTCTGATGCTCTTTAAATGTACCAAGTGGTCAGATGAATTTCCGTCAATGTATCAGGCCATTAAAAGAGTTCAAGGTTCTTCATGGAACCATTTCATGGCCCCGATCGATAAAGAGTTTGTTGAAAATCTAGCACGCAGAGATAAGGTTTTTAAAAATATCAGAGAACTTGATTCTAAAAAGGGCCTGGATGACTTAAGTCGTGTTTTAGTTGCTCTTAACGAAACAAATTTTTTTGACTCTGTTAAGACCATGCTCAAGTGTGTGGACAATCCTTCAGAAGAAGTTTGTCAGGATCGCCTGGCCAATATTCCGACAAAACGCTCATTAAAAAACATTATCAGGTTGGTTGATACGCCTCCTGAAACGATTGATCGTGCCTCAATGGTGGTTAAGAGTCTCACTCAGGCCATTAGTGCAACAGATGAAGAAAAGCTTCGTGTTGAAGTTAATAAGTTTAAAACAGATCCGCTTTTTATTGCTCTTCGTTTGAAGTTAGTTGATGCCATGGCAGACAAAGTGAAAAAGGGACTGGGGCAAGAAGACCGCGAGTTTTTACCGAAAGTTCTTTTGACTGGGAATAAAAATGGACAGCCGTGGATTTATGGTTGGCTTAATGATGTCAAAATGTCTCGTGAGAAATTCAGAGACTTGGTTGAATACCCAATTCTGGCAAATCCGATTTTTGTCGGAGAGATCAAAGGATTAAAGCTGGCCTACGATGAAGGTTTTAATTGTACGATTAAAAACACAATGGACCCAAATGAGTTGGTCGAATTCAACTTCAAAACTCACCTGGCCGATTACGTAACAGTTCTAAGAACAAGAGATTATAAAGGGTATTACGATTACTCAGCCTCGGCGATTGTCGGCCTTAAAATGTCGACAGAGATCTGCCGCGAGCTTCTGACAAACAAGTACGATGTTAACTTCATCAGAATGATGACTAATCTTTCAACCTTCCTTGGTGAAAAGAAGTTCTATGATTTAATTAAATTCCTGGCCGTACATACAACGGCGAAAGGGGATTTAGATAAAACTTTCGCAGAAAATCTCTATCTATTCGACATTATCGCCAGTGATTTATTTTCAAATGCCAACACGCTAAATGAGCAAATCATCAAGCGCACTCGCGATTTTTATCCTGTGCTTTTTGATGTCCTTCAAAAGCTTCCACCGGAAGCCTACATTAATCTCGGCGAGCTTTCTCAAGAGTTCTTGAAGGAAGAGTATGATCCAAAGTTTAAAGGCGTTGCCGACTTCTGGAGTTTCTTTAATTCAACAGAGAAGAACTTCGTTTTTAACTTTGTTGATCGTCACTTTGATAATGATACACAGTTCGTTCTTCTTTTTGATTTCTATACAAAGTTTATGGATGACATCAGGGATGTCCAGCCTGTTTTCAAAGATAAGTGGATGGGCTCTGAAGCTGATGAAGAAATGTCTTACCTTTCTCTGCAGGATATGTTTAACCAGTTTGCCGGAAAAGAAACACTGGCTGACTTTAAGCGTTTTTTTGGAAGAGACCAGATCTTAAAGGTGCTTGAAGTTATTTCTAACGGATCAAATATCAACGCCTCAGCAAAAGAGGAGTTGGCCTATAGAAAAGCTGATGAGTATGTCACTCGCTCACGTATGGAGCGCTATAAGTTTAAAGTTGTGTATGATCCAGGAAATGATCCAGACTATGACACCAAAGCTGTCGTTGAATGTATGCAAAAATTCAGCGAGCTTGAGAATGGATTCTATCAACTGGTAAGAAGACTTCCAGTGGCCTGTACAAAGGTTACCAGCGAAAACATTGCCTTTAGAATGTTTGGCTGGATGAACTCAATTGAAGAGACTTATAAAGAGTTTAATCCTGGTTCGGGAAGCGAAGACACTATTTTAAGTGAAAAAGGTCTAATGAGCCCTTATATGCTCAACACGACTCTAGGAACTGCAAATATTCTCAATACACTTCTTGGGGATATTGATTCTCAATTGCCAACGAAAGATGGTGTTCGTTATTTAATGACGGCAAGCCGTTATCATCTTGAAGATAAAAAAGCGGCCGCTTTAATCGAAAAGAATTTGGATTGGCTGACAAAATGGCTAAGTGTGAAACCAGAAGAAAACCTGATTCACAGAAATGCAATGCTTAAAACATTTACCCGCGAGCAGAATTTTGCTTACGCCAATACTGTTTCAAAAAATGCTGCCACATTAATGACTAATTACTCTGATTGGGTAAAAAGCGGAAAATTGGCAAAAGCTCAAACATCTCTTTCTGGAAGTTACGACCCGGCCTTTGAATGTGAAAAAGTCATCAATCAGTTTGTTGCTCCCAATCCATGTCCATCGAAGGAAGTGGTTAAAAAGCACACGAACAATATCGCCAAATACCTGGCGACTGTTTGGGAAAAAGAGCAAGGGACAGCTGTTAACCAATTGTTAGTCGCGCTTAAGCCAGGTGAAGGATTAAATATTCCTCTTAATGGCAAAAAGACGAAAAAGTACCGCATGACTTTAAAAGAAACGATGAAGTATATGTACGATACTTCTGATAAAGATCTTTCGGTTAACCGTATTAAAAACACTTATGTTAACCCGGCCGGAAAGTCATCAAATGAAGTTCTGACAGTTCTGGAAAGAGTCGAAGTCGTTATCCGCGATGTGCGTTTTGGAAACAACTACCTTGGTGTCGCTTTCCTTAATGCCGTTACTCAGGCCGACGATTACAATGATGAAGTCGATAAAAGAAAAGGGCTTCTTGCAAAATGTCTTAAAATTCCTGGAATTCGTTGTGGACGCTCAATGAGTGACAGCGATCTTCGCGAAGGAAGAAATGCGCTTGAAACTTTTGATTCTCTTCTTGATGTTAATAATGGCCGCGGGTTAGAAAAGAAACTGACTTACGGAAATTTCTTAAAGACATTCGAGCAGACTCTTGTTGCTGTCTCTTATACACATCTCCGAGCCCACGAGACGCTCAGTTATC
>CAXHHE010000192.1:0-6829 GCA_964016365.1 uncultured Bacteriovorax sp.
AGAAGCCTTCGTCGGCAGCGTCAGATGTGTATAAGAGACAGGCTTATGTGCTTCTAAAAGACTTTGACCAGGCCTTAACAGAGTTCTCTCTTGCTCTAACGATTGCTCCTCACCACCATGAGCTGCATGAGACAGTGGCAAAACTTAAAAACAGCCTGGAAAAAAACAAACCTACTTTTACCGAAGGAAGAGGGCCCAGTCCCCTGAACTCATAATGACTATTGAGCGAAGTGAATTTGATTTATTTTTAAAGACTCTCTTAAAACCGGAACTCTTTGACGACTACTGTCCCAATGGACTGCAGATAGAAGGAAAAACAGGACTAAAAAAAGTCCTGTTTGCCGTTTCGGCCACCAGAGAATCGGCAGAGTACGCTGAAAAAATCAAAGCTGACGCTCTCGTTGTTCATCACGGACTCTTCTGGAAATTCCACGGCACCAGAACACTTACTGGGCCTTTTTATAAAAGAGTCGCTCCCCTTTTAAAAAATGATATCAACCTTTTTGGTTACCACCTTCCACTCGACGCTCATCCTGAAGTGGGAAATGCTAAAAGCCTGGCATCACTTCTGGAAATGAGCGAGCTTCAGCCCTTTGGAAACTATAAAGGGGCCTTTACTGGTATTAGCGGAGCTTTACCTCATGAAATCAGCGGAAGTGAATTAAAACACATCTTAGAGAAAAAACTTTCTCACTCAGTTCTTTACTCAAACCCAAGTGACGCTAAAAAGATCAAGCGTATCGGTATCATTACTGGTGGTGCAAACTCTGAATGGCGTGAGGCCCATAACATGGGTCTTGATGCTTACATCACCGGAGAAATGAGCGAGCACGACTACCATGAATCGCGCGAAAGCGGCATTCACATGTTTGCCGGCGGTCACCACGCTACGGAAAAATTTGGGATTCAATCACTGATGAAAAGAATCCAGGAAACCTATCCTGGGCTTTCATGCGAGTATATGGATTCTGAAAATCCGGCCTAGTTTTTTACTTTTAAAGAAAGAGTTAAAACAAACTTTGCCACTTCTTCAGTTGGATTAATACTTGGGACAACGGCCTTGATTTCCACCGGGAAATTCATGCGCTCACCACTTTTAATCACGTCAGCAACAAATTGTTTGATCTCCGGGATCTGAGTCACGATGAAGTGCACATCGCCTTCAGCGCGCTTTAGGAAATCTGCTTTGAAGTCTTTGAATGACAAGGCCACTTTCTTTTTAGAAGCAGTGATTTCATTCATCGCCACTAATCCACCGGCGATATCGGCCCCAGTGCAAAGAACACCAAAATACATCGAGTTTAAGTGGTTTTTTGTTCTTCTGTTAAGCGGGATTCTGATAACACATTCTTTATCATTTAAAGTAACAACGCTTGGAGAAACCCAGAAAATAAGCGGCACTTTCATTAAACCAAAGAGGCGAACAAACATCGTATCTTGGTATTTTTTAGGCACATTATTTTTTAGAATTTGCTCTAGCATATTAAATCCCTTTTTTAATTTCTAATGTTCTTTTATAGGCGGCCGTAAAAGCTCCGCCCATGATGTTTTCCAGGTTGTTCTTTTCTAAAATCTGCAGCGCTTCGAAAGTCACTCCTTTTTTAGAAGTCACTTGCTCGCGAAGAGTTTCAAAGTTCACTCCCTGAGAAATAGCACTTTCCATTAGTTTAGCAGAACCTAAAAAAGTTTGGGTGATAATTTCGCGTGCCTCTGGATTACTTCCGGCAATGGCCGTCAGGTGTTTTTCAAACAGGCGGGCGTATTCAAAAATTAAAGCAGGACCTGATCCGCTAAAAGCAGTGATTGCATCCAGTTCTGCTTCGCTTTTCATAGTAAAAAGTTTCCCTAAAGCTCTCAGGTAATCTTTAAACTCTCCTGTTTCAAAAGCAGCATAAAAAAGATTCGCTCCCATCCCTAAACTTGAAGGAGTGTTGGGCATTAAGCGGGCAATGTTTTTCACTTGAAACTTTTTCTCTAAAGTCTCAATCCCCGTCCCGGCAAGGACAGAGAGGATTTTGGCATTTTCATTAAATTGAAAAGTGAACTCTGAAAGTGACTGAGGCTTAAAACCCAGGACATACCAGTCCAGGTCTTTTGGCATATCCACCAAAAAGCTCACAAAGTGACCGCCGGTTTTTTCGGCCAGCTGCTGCGCTTTGGTTTTTGAAGGAGTAAAAAAATACATCTCTACACCCGGGTGGTTTTTCTTAAAACCTTCCGCTAGTGCAGCTCCCATATTTCCACAACCAAAAAAACCAATGCGCATAATATCCCTCTTTTAATAATTGCTTTTAGATTTCCAGATCCAGCGGAGCTCCGTGCCTCATTGTATTGACGGCAAGAGATCGTACCCATACGTAGTTAAGGGCCTGGTGATAAAAATCTGATGCTTTTAAATGATCATTAACAGTTAAGATCAATTTCATGCGTTCGTCATGTTTAGCATCGTTCAGGAAATCTCCAATGTGCAGGTGGTATTCATCCATTGGCCCATCGTAGATGATCACTGAAAGTTTTGGATCGTTAATTGATTTTGCCAACTCTGAAGTTTTAGCAAAGTACACTTCCAGGTTTTCTTTTGAGAAGCCTGCTTCAATCAGAGTGTCTCTTAAATTCATCCACCACTGGAATGACTGGCGGTTACGGCAAGCAACCGCAAGACCTGTTCCCGAGATTAAACTAGAGAAAACTTGGATCAGTGTTTTTAATTCAGGTCTATCTGTCACAGAGACAACGAGAGCGTGCTCAGTGCTTAAACGGTAATCGTTATAACTTAACTGGCCTGGGATCACGCGGTTTTTGTGTTCTTTTTCGACAAAGCCCACGTAATTTTTTGAAAGCCATTTTTTATAATCGCGAAGGGCCTCTTTGTAGTTACTATAAATCCCCTGGTAGTGAGTTTCAAAACTTGAAGTGAAGACATCAAGGAATTTCTCCATTCTTGCTAAACGCGACTCAGCCGTTAAGCGAGAAGGTTTTTTAAGAGTCACTGGAGAATCATGACCTTCTTCCACGCCCAGTTTAACTTCTGTTGCCGCAGCAATAGTCTGATCCTGAGTCTGGTGAAGACTTAGAATATAGTGGCGTCCGCCGGCCTTAGGCCCTGTTCCAGAAAGTTTAAATCCACCAAATGGCTCAATGGCAACGCGGGCACCAGTGATCGTACGATTGATGTAGAGGTTTCCTGACTCAAGCTTTGTCAGAAGATAATCGATATCGTTTTGCGACTGAGAGAAAATCCCCCCCGTTAATGCGTAGTCTGTGCTATTGAAAAGTTTTGCGGCATCATCAAGAGTGTCAAAACCAATGATGTGAACCACTGGCCCAAAAAGCTCTCTTTGAGCAAAACTTTCTTTATCTAAAGCACGTTTATACGGAAGCTCAATCACAACCGGCCCCACACAGTATCCTGGAAGGTTGTCATTTGAGCGGTCAATAACAACTGAACCACCAAAGTTGGCCGCTTCGTTAGAAGCTTCTCTAACCGACTGACGAAGACGTTTTTGGTCAAAGGCCGTAATCACCGGGTTAACCGTAGTATCAAACTTAAACGACTCTCCAACCTTTAAATCGGAAGCAGCGGCGCGAAGTCTTTCAATCAGTTTATCTTTTAGTGAATTGTGAACGATAACACGTGAACAAGCTGAACACTTTTGTCCGGCATGACCAAAAGCTGAGTACAGGATTCCAGAAACTGTTTCATCAAGCTCAGCGTTTTGAGTGACGATGACCGCGTTTTTTCCACCCATTTCTGTAATGGCCTTAACCGGATAAGACTTATTCGTTAACTTATTTTTATAAAGTCTCTTTCTTGTCACACCTGCGATATAAGTCCCAACTGCTTTTGAACCAGTGAAGACAATCGTCGATGTTCGCTCGTCTTTAACTAAGAAGTCACCAACAGTTTCTCCCTCACCTGGAAGGTGAATAAGAACGTCTTTAGGCACTCCAGAAGCGTGAAGGATATCAACAAGGAGTTGAGTGATAAGCGGAGTCTGCTCTGCTGATTTAAGAATAACAGTGTTACCACAAACCAGTGAACTCACCACCATCCCGCATGGAATTGCCAGAGGGAAGTTCCATGGAGAAATCACCACAGCAGGACCGCGGCTTGAAAGATCTGTCAGGTTTCTTTGCAGGTAAGCTTCAGTTCTTGCATAAAAGTTTAAGAAGTCGATGGCCTCGTCAACGTCCGCCAAAGCTTCACCAACAGATTTTCCTGCTTCGTATACGATTAGAGCAGAAAGCTCATTTCTTTTTGCCAGCATGTAGCTAGCAGCTTTTACTAAAGTCGCTGTTCTAAATGGCCATTTTGAATTGGCCCATGAACCTTCGTTGTAAGAGCGGTCAACTGTTTCAATCGCCGCTTTTGCATCTTCAAGGTTAGCAAAACGGATGCGTCCAACCAAGATATCTGGGTTTGAGCTCGCTTTGATTTCTACCCAGTCACCTTTTAGGTCAAAACCATTGTGGTAGTCTTTTCCAAGAGATTTTTCTTCAAATGATGTCAGCGCTTTTTCCATCCACACTCTCTCATCATCAAGATACAAGCGAAGTGGAGAGACGTTAAAGAATTCGTCTTCTAGTTTTGACACTGACTGGTCGCGGGCAATTGTTCCCGCTTTTTTCTTTTCTTCATGAATCGCGTATGGCGATTGAAGAGTTAAGTGTTTTTTGTGTGAACGCATGATGGTTAAAACCCCTACTTGAGAAGAGTTTTCCATAATACGTCTTACCAGGTAGGCCATACCAACAAGTAAGCTTCCTACTGGAACGTAGTTTCTTGTTGCCCAACCCATTTTTGCCAGTGCAGTTGAAAGCGCTTCATAGGTCATGTGTAGACACTGGTGTTCGATTTCTCCCACTTGTGGATAAAGAAGCTCTTTTGCTGCTTCAGCGAATCCATGGTCAGAGAAGTTATGTGAGGCCAGGGCCAGTTTTAAGTGTGGGTGAGATTCTAAAATTTTAAGAATAAGCTGTCTGAAGTGAATATCAGTTTCTTCTTTATTTAGAAATTGAGGAGCATTAAAGCTGTGGGCATCCCCTTCAACTGTTTCAGCATCCCAGTAAGCTCCTTTTACCAGACGAACCGGCATAGGAAGCCCTCTTTCTTTTGCCAGGGCAATAATTTCTTTTAAGTGCTGGTAACCATCGCGCAGGTAGGCCTGGATAACAATACCTGTTGATTTGTAGTCTCTTAGTTCTGCTGTCTCTAAAAGAACGCGGCGGTAGATTTTAAAAACCACATCGCGGTAATGGTAGTGTTCAGCATCGATATTGATGAAAACATCTTCTGCTTTTGCCGCAAGTAGGATTTCCTTAAGTCTTGGGGCCACTAAATTATAAGTGTAGTCGAAGGCCTGAGGTTTAAAGTCAGAGCATAGTGCTGAGACTTTAATAGAAACGTGCGCGCGGTTAATCCCAGCAACGTTCATTTCACCTTTTTTAACGTGAAGAGAGAATCCTCTTACCAGTTTTAAAACTTCTTCTTTATAGTGATCTGCTTCTCTTTCAGAAACAACCAGCTCTCCTAGTTGATCGAGAGTTACATCTCTTCCTGTTTCACTTAGAGCGCGCAGAGAGCGGTCTGCTTTTTCAATGCTCTCGCCGGCGATAAAACGCTTGGCCATAAGTTTAACAGCACTTCTAATCACTGAAGCAAGAGGCCATGCAGGCATGATTTTCGCCAGGTAATAGAAAGCTTTAATTCCTAGAGTGTAAGTCGAAGGAAGAGCTCTCTCTTGTCCTTTTTTCTTAGCACGTCTAGCTTTTCTGTTGTCTTTTAAAAAGCGAGAAAGAGCTTCAATCAGGATGCGCTTAACTTCCACCCCTTTTTTATCGTGGTCTAGAGAAGGAAGAATCGCCAGGAACTTTAATAAATGAATGCGCAAAAGCGCGTACTGGGCCGTTAGACCTAAACCAAAGTCTGAAACATCTTCAAAAAGAGTCGGACGGTATTCGTTTAAGAAACTAAGAAGCTTTTTTACGATCTGAGCAGATCTCTCTTCAATCGCCTGGTATTTTGGATCATTTAATAAATCGGGAAGTCCATCAACACTGATCAGGTTTTCCACGACAGTCGGGAAGTTTTTTGCCTGCAAAGAAGCAGCAAGCTCTGTATGCACTCTTAGGTCTTTAACCTGAGGAATGTTTAAATCCAGGATCTCGCTTTGTTGAAGGATAAAGAGTTCCTGAGAAAGTTTTGGTGTATAGAAGCGCACTTCTTTTCTGTCATAGTAAAACCCCACCAGAAAAGGAGTTGACCTAAACACCATCTGCGCTCTGAAGTTTTGCTTCAGGTTCGTTAAGTACGGCGTCAGCACATCGACGATGTCGGTGTGTAACGTCTGGTCTTTTTCCACGATAATGTTGCTGAACTCTTTATAGAAAATAATCTTCCAGTTTGCCCCAGAAAATGCATGATCGACACTCTGGATTGTAACTAAGAAATCCTCTGGCACTAAAGGCATAAATAAAGCTCCGTAAGGGGATGAAATTTTTAAAAATTTAAGTGCCACAAAGGTATCTTAAAAGCCTCGTTAAGACCACCATTTTTGGCGTTTGACTAATAGCATTTCCCTCCCTAAAATTTGGTTATGATGTCACTATTAACCCTGCTACTGGCCCATTCATTTGCTCACGGAGAAAGCGCTCCCCTTTACACGCTAAAGGACCTCTCTGCCCTCGAGCAGGAAAAGAACTTCGAAGAATTTTTGGCCCACGTTAATGACATCCGCCCAAGCGAGCGCATGAAGCTGTGGAAAGATATGTATCAATCCATGGCCATGGAAATGGTCGACTACAAGCTTAAAACCCGCGATTTCAGCTT
>CAXHHE010000193.1:0-6827 GCA_964016365.1 uncultured Bacteriovorax sp.
ACACAGAAGCCTTCGTCGGCAGCGTCAGATGTGTATAAGAGACAGGGCCTGGGACTTACTGCTTTTTAAATAACCTGAGACTTAAAGTTTTTGAGATTGAAAAACTCCCTCGTTCATTAAAACCTGGAGAAACTTCAATCGACCACGGACTCCTGTCTATTGGTTTAAATGACGGATCGGCCATCAGACTGAGCAAGATTCAGCTTGAAGGTAAAAAAGTTTGCAGCGACACTGAATTATTAAATGGACTTAAAAATAAGGGCGGAGAGATCATCCTCAATCCGTAAAAGTTTATGACTATCATTTCACCAAGTCTTCTTGCCTGCGATTTCCTCAACATTGAACCGGAACTCATGGCGTTTTCTGACGTGAAAAATATGTGGTTTCACCTCGATATCATGGACGGTCACTTTGTTCCGAATCTGACGTTTGGCCACCCGATCATTGAACTTATTGCTAAAAAATCTCCTCATAAGTGTGATGCTCACTTCATGGTGACTAATCCTGAATTCCACGGTGAAACTTTAAAAAATTCCGGAATCCACAACTTCACCTTTCATCTTGAAGCTGTGATGGACTCGCTTTCACTTATTCAAGAATTAAAAAAGAACTACCCGAGCGTGGGTATTTCGATCAAGCCCAATACACCAACTCATAAACTAAGTGATGAAATCCTAAAAGTTGTTGATTTGGTTTTGGTGATGTCAGTTGAGCCTGGTTTTGGTGGGCAGTCTTTTATGCCAAGTGCATTTGATAAAATCAAAGAACTAAAAAAGAGACGCGAATCCCTAAAAGCTCACTTTCAAATTCAAGTTGATGGTGGAGTGACAGACAAAAACGCCAAGGAACTGATTGAGGCAGGAGCCGACAATTTAGTTGCCGGCTCTTATGTTTTTAAAACGACTAAAGACAATTACAAAAATAAAATCGAGTCACTAAGAAACTTCTAACTATTGAGCTAGAAGAGTTAACGTCTGATCCTGTTGGCAAATAAGAAGATCGCCATCAGCAGCACACTTCATATCAGTTGAAACGATTGAGCTTGAGATTGCTCCACCTAAAAGTCTTAAATTTCTTAATGTATCAAGACCTGATTTTTTCATGCTGGCAGCATATAGTCCTTCCATTGTCTGCGCACTAACAGTAATGGCCTTCACTGAACCAAATAGACTTGTATTTACTGTCGCTGGAATTTCTTTATTGATGTTTTCTTTAATGTCGATAAGCCTTACAACATTTTTTCCGGTTACTTCTAAACTCACCAGCTCTTCACTTGCTTCATTAATTTCTTGTGAGCTTAGGTTTTTTACTCCTTTTGCCGTGATGTAATCCAGAGACGCTTGTCCTGTTACCACTTGAGAAATTTTCGTGAAGCGAGTTTTTGAGATTTTTTTGAGCGTTAAAACTTCATGACCTTTCACCGTATAAACAAGACGATCTCCAGCGAACGCTGAAGTTGAAAGAGTAAGTGCCAATGCAAAGACTGCAAGAGTTGTTTTCATAAGAGCTCCTATTGATGGTTGCCCCATCATAGCAGGCCCATAAAAACCTGGTAGGTCTCTTGAATTTTTTACTTGTGCCTTCTTTTTGAGTGTGTTTTTTTGTTTATTTCCCGAAGAAGTGTTGAAGAAATCAGCTACTTAACTCCTCATTTGGTTTCGGATGCCTTAGCACTTAAACTCCCCTCATATGTCATTTCGAAACATCATCAGCATTTTTAGCGGGAGAACAAAAAGGAGACCTGAACACCAGGAGCTCGAAAAGATTATTTTGTTTATTCAGATGAATCATTTGCAGTCTCTGACCGAGGCCATTGAGAGCAATCCAGCGCTCCTTTATCTCTGTCACAAGAAGCGCCCACTCCTCTACTGGTGCACCCATTACAACAACACCAAAGCCCATATGGTCGTCATTCAGCTAATTAAAAAATACCCTAAAGAAAACAGTCTGATAGCTGCCTAAATTGAAGCAAAACCCCATTACATTTTGAGCTTTTTCATTGTAGGATCAAGGCGTTTTTTTAACCCTTGAGAGTACACATGAACATCAGTTTAAATGGCCAGTCTTTAACTATTGATCAAGTTCACCAGGTGGCACACGCCAAAGGTGGATCAATAAAATTATCTATCGATTCAAAAGCGATGGAAAAAATGAAAGCGTCTCGCGCGTTTGTTTTCGACATCGTTAAAAAAGGAGCTCCGGTTTACGGAATCAACACTGGTTTTGGTGCTCTTTCAAGCATGCACATTGCTGAAAAAGACTTAGCCACACTACAAGTAAACTTAATCCGCTCTCACTGTACTGGTGTGGGTAAACCTTTTTCAAGAGAAGTCACAAGAGCGATCATGCTTCTTCGTGCAAACTGTTTAACTTCAGGTTTCTCTGGTGTAGAGCCTTCTACAGTTGAACTACTTTTAGATTTTTTAAATAACGACATCACTCCCGTTGTTCCTGAAAAAGGATCCGTTGGTGCCAGCGGTGATCTTGCCCCTCTTTCTCATATCGCTTTAGCTTTAATCGGCGAAGGTGAAGTTGAGTACCAGGGAAAAATCGTAAACTCTGATGTAGCGATTAAGGCCATTGGTAAAAAAGCAGCTGTGCTTGGACCAAAAGACGGTCTTGCTCTTATCAACGGAACAGCTTGTATGGCGGCCCTTGGTGCCCTAGCTGTCTTTGAAGCTCGCCAAATCATGAAACTTGCCGACATCTGTGCAACCTTAACGATGGACGGAGTAAAAGGAACAGACAAAGCTTACAATCCAAAAATCACCATGCTTAAACCTCATCCTGGCCAAATTGCCTGTATGGAGAACTTAAATAAGCTCGTGGCCGGATCAAAACTAAAAGACTCACACCCTGACTGTCACAAAGTTCAAGATCCATATTCACTTCGTTGTGTTCCTCAAGTTCATGGAGCTTGCAGACAAACATTAATTCACGCTGAACAAGTTATTGGCCTTGAATTAAATGCAGTTACAGACAACCCGCTTATCTTCGTTGAAAGCGGAGAAGTTATTTCTGGTGGTAACTTCCACGGTGAAGCACTTGCTTTAGTCATGGATTACCTGGCAATGGGTGTTGCCGAAATCTGCAATATCTCAGAGCGCAGAATTGAAAAAATGATGAACCCTACTTTCTCTGAGCTTCCTGCGTTCTTAACAAGAAACTCTGGATTAAACTCAGGGCTTATGATTGCCCACGTAACCGCGGCTGCTCTTGTCAGTGAGAACAAATACCTTTGCCACCCGGCGAGCGTAGACTCTGTTCCAACATCAACAGATAAAGAAGACCACGTTTCAATGGGTGTAACAGCAGGAAGAAAACTTCACGAAGTCGTAGAAAATGCAAAATCAGTTCTAGCTATTGAGCTTCTGTGTAACACTCAGGCGCTTGATCTTCAGAGACCAGAAGTTACTTCAGCTCCATTAGAAGCTGTGTATGCACTCATTAGAAAATCAGTGCCGACAATTGAAGAAGACAGAATATTTTACAAAGATATGAACAATATTATTAAAGTTATCAACAGTGGCGAAGTCGTTGCTGCTGCTGAAGCAAAACTTGGAGCTTTAAACTAATGAGTACACATAATATTCCATTACCTCCAACAGGATCAACACTAACAACTAAAGGATGGCACCAAGAAGCTGCACTAAGATGCCTTCTTAACAACCTTCACCCTGAAGTGGCCGAAGACAGAGACAACTTAATCGTTTACGGTGGAAACGGACAAGCCGCTAGAAATCATCAAGCTCTTGCCGACATCATCCACGCGCTTAAAAATTTAGAAAACAATGAAACACTTATGATCCAATCAGGGAAACCGGTTGCGATCCTGCCTTCTCATGAACACGGGCCAAGAGTTTTAATTGCAAACTCTAACCTTGTTCCTCACTGGGCAACGTGGGAGCACTTCAACAAATTAAAAGATGAAGGTCTTATGATGTACGGTCAAATGACTGCCGGGTCATGGATCTACATCGGGACTCAAGGGATTCTTCAAGGTACATATGAAACGTTCATGGCCGCAGCAGAAAAACACTACGGAGAAGGTTCAGACCTGACTGGAAAACTTGTTTTAACTGCTGGTATCGGCGGAATGGGTGGAGCTCAACCTCTTGCTGTTAAAATGGCAAACGGTGTGTGCTTAGCTTGTGACGTTGAAGAGTGGAGAATTGAGAAGAGATTAAAAACAAGATACCTGGATGTGCTTTGTAAATCATTTGATGAAGCGATCGATCTTGCTCTTAAGTCAGTTAAAGAAAAAAAAGCAATCTCTATTGGTGTTGTTGGAAACGCTGCTGATTTCTTCAAGTATGTTTACGACAAGGGAATCAGACCTGATCTAGTGACAGACCAAACATCTGCTCACGACCCTCTAAACGGATACGTTCCACATAAAATGACAGTTGCTGAAGCTCTTGCACTAAGAACCAGCAACCCTGCTAAATATGTTGAGCTTTCAAAACTCACAATGGGTGAACACGTAAAAGCGATGCTTGCTTTCCAAAAAGCTGGCTCACACGTTTTCGATTACGGAAACAATCTACGTGAAGGTGCTAAACAAGTTGGTGTCACAAACGCATACGACTTCCCAGGATTCGTTCCTGCTTACATCAGACCACTTTTCTGTAAAGGATCTGGGCCATTTAGATGGGTCGCTCTATCAGGGGACCCGGAAGATATCCGTGTAACTGATGAAGCGATGAAAAAACTTTTCCCTGAAAATAAAAAACTTCACAACTGGCTAGATAAAGCTCAAGAGATGGTCGCTTTCCAAGGTCTTCCAGCACGTATCTGCTGGTTAAACTACGGTGAGCGTGAAAAAGCAGGACTTATGTTCAACCAGCTTGTCCGTGAAGGAAAAGTTAAAGCACCAATCGTTATCGGTCGCGATCACTTAGATACAGGATCTGTAACTTCTCCAAACAGAGAAACAGAAGGCATGATGGATGGAACAGATGCAGTTTCTGACTGGTCTCTTCTAAACCTTATGATCAACACAATGAACGGAGCTTCATGGACATCATTCCACCACGGTGGTGGTGTTGGTATCGGATACTCTCAACACTCTGGTATGGTTATCTGTGCTGATGGTTCTAAAGATATGGATGAGAGACTTAAGCGCGTCCTGAACTCTGACCCGGGAATGGGTGTTGCTCGTCACGCGGACGCTGGTTATGAATTAGCTCGCGAAACAGCTAAAAAGAGCTCGCTAAAGCTTCCATCACTAAAAATTAACTCTTAATAAAGATCTGAGGCGCTGGCCTGAGTGTTGTCTTTGAATTTACAAAAGGCACTCTCAGCGCCAGCGTTGTTTTTAAGAATCAGGATTTCTCCCTGATAATCTTTTTTACAAACGACAGCACCTGGATTTTTCCCACCACTTCTTTCAGCTTCACTGAGTTTCACTTTATCTTTGTTTAAAACGGCCTTAATCGCCTCACATTTAGCTCGAATTGCCAGGCAGTTCTCAGAGACTAAAGCACCAGTTTCTTTGTCTTTAACAAATGAATAATAAAGGCTACCACTTGACCAGACATCTGCACTTATCACTGGCTCAGCGGCCCATGTCGATTGAATCAAAAATAGAAAAAGAAGTAATTTCATAACAACTCTTAATTTAGGTAATCAACGCCGTAAACGCTGTCAAAAAAGTTTTGCTCGTTAAACCAATAGGCACCTTTTCCATCAATGTTTTCAATTCCAGATTCTGCTGTCGCCCGGTTGTTAGCACCCCACGAGTTCTGAATAAGATACTTGTACTTTCCCTCTGAGCATTGGATTCCTACAATACCAAGCGCATGGTGACCACATTCATTATCTTTGAATTGTGCCTTCGGTTTTTTTAAAATTTGGGCGCATAAAGATGCCGTCAAAGGCTGATTGTTTTTTAATTTTCTAATAATCATCTTATCGACCTCATCTTTGTTCTTCCAACTACTTTGAATGGTATTGCAGGAAACATTTTGAGGGATATTAACTTTTGTACTGTCATTGCAGTCGCTCGCATATAGGGCCATCATCGCCTGATCATAACTATTTCCTGCATTTGTAGTCAGGAAATCCATAGCCGTCTCAAGATCATCAAGTCCGGATTCTTTATATTTTACGATTACATTGGTCGCTTGCTTCATGAGTTCTGCATAAGAGCAAAGACTCACGTTACTTCTCCAGTCCTCTTCAAATTCCTTTGTTTGAAAATAACCATAGGTATTTCTTTTTATACATGCCGGTGAAAAGCCTGATGTGACCACTTCATTGTATTCGTCGCTCAAATCTTTAAGACTGTTGCTCAGAATACTTGAAGCACCAACAATTTTATCTTTCATAAACTTTCTTGCTATCATTTTTTCCGAAGGAGGCATGCTGAGATTTTCTATAAAGCTGTCTGTTATATCGTCGCTTAAATTCTCAACTGAGAAACTACCCTTTCTCTGCTCTATCTTCGCCTTCAGCCTTTTCTTCCAGCTAGGGTCTATTTCCTTAACTTCGATGGAGCCATCTGAATTAACTTTCGCGTTGTACGCTAGGCCTTTTGCTATTTTACACCAATACTCATTGCTTGATGCAAACTCCGGCTTAAAACAAAACTTATAGCTCAACGCCTGCTGAGTGAGTGGCCCCAGAAGCATATCGATATTATCTGCATTGATTCGGTTGCAATCTTTCTCTTCAATTTTCTTAATCTTCTTTTGAACCAAATCCTGAAAACTCGTTTTAAAATCCTGATATTTTTCTTGGGCAGCTAAAACTCTCTTTTTATTAAAAAGTCCTGGCTTTTCATTAATGTCGCCAAAAATTTTTTGGAATTGATTCATGTATAAGGA
>CAXHHE010000194.1:0-6807 GCA_964016365.1 uncultured Bacteriovorax sp.
GAGATAACTGAGCGTCTCGTGGGCTCGGAGATGTGTATAAGAGACAGGCGTTGTTCAAGCAAAGAGACAACCTGGGTCTTCATTTAAGCCAATCCTATTTGCAGCAGCACTAGAACACGGATACAACCCGACGACGATTATTATGGACACTCCAGAGGCGATGCCAGGGTTTGACTCGGCTTCAAGCTGGAAACCTAAGAACTACGACGGGGATTATAAAGGGCCGGTGACAATGCGTGTGTCGCTTGAGCAATCAAGAAACATCCCGACCATTAAAATCGCTGATAAAGTAGGTGTTGGAACAATTCTTAAGTTCGCTGAGAGAATCGGTTTTAATGCTAAGTTGGAAAACAACCTGAGTATCGCACTTGGGACCTTCGGAGTAAGCCCGAGAGATATGGTAACAACATTCGCTGTTTTTGCTAATGGCGGTCGTTATGTGGTCCCTCATGGAATCGTTTCTGTCGTTGATCGCGACGGGAAAAAATACATCATCAACGAAGTGGAAAAAGACATGAAAATTCCAGCAGGTGTTGATGAAGAAGCGACAAACGAAGCGCTCGCTGGAAACCCATTCACAAGAAACCTGGCCGGAAAACAAGTTTATGACCCGAGACTTTCTTACGTGATGACTCAACTTCTTAGAGGTGTTGTGACCAGCGGTACAGGGGGAGCGGCCAGAGCGGTTGGGACAAATGTTGCTGGTAAAACAGGAACAACGAACGATTATATCGACGCATGGTTCGTGGGCTACACATCGAATGTTGTAGCTGCTGTATGGACTGGATTTGATGACAACAAAACTCTTGGATACGGTGAAACTGGAGGGCGTGCTCCAGTTAATATGTGGACTGAGTACATGAAGGCAACTGTGCGCAAGTATGGTGACGAGCCATTTGAAGTTCCTGCCGGAATTACTCAGGCATGGGTTGATAAGCAGACTGGTAGAAAAGTTGCACCTAATAGCCCAGGGGCCATTTTGGAATCATTTGCGGAAGCACCTGATTCTCCAGTGGAAGAAGGTACTGGGACAGCTCAAAAAACCAGACCGCTTGGCGACGACGAATATTTCGAAAATCAATAAGTGACTAAAGTATTAAAGTAATGAGCTGAGTGCCGAATCTCAGCTCAATCTTTTCCCTCTCTTTTCCGATACTCATAAGACGACTTTTGCAATTGGACGCGAAGGTTTGTGGATTAGGGATGAAAATATGAAAATCTTAATAAAAGACGGCCAGAAAATTTCTTATTCGTTAGTCTTTTCTTTGATTCTCCATGTTGGCTTTTTTGCCTTCGCTGTGAAGAAAATCGCCCCACCAATTTCATTCTCTATGCCTCAGCAAGTGGCATTCACTGAAAAGAAAAATAGCATCAAGTTAGACTCCATTAAATTTATCTCCCCAAAACAGCTTCAGGCCATTAAAGATGCGCGCAATAGACAAGTTGTTGCCAATGAAACATCAGGTAAAAATGAGAGGCCTGTTAACTCGCGTTTTCTGGGTGAGAAAGACCAGACTTTTGACCGCCAGACAATGGCCGCAAGAAATGGCGCTTTTAAAGAAGCGGGATTAGGGAAAAAATCGGGCTCAGAATCAACTCTAGCTCAAACAGAACCGAAATCTCGTCCACTACCAAAAAAGATGGCGGAAAGTCGTCCAAAAGCTCTCAAAAAAGCTCTTTCTCTAAGTGATCTAGGCGGATTTAAAATGGCCGAAGTAGAGAAAATGCAAAATCAAGCGCAGGAAACTCTGCAAGAGATGAAAAAGAAGATGGATGAAGAGGCCCGTGCAGGCGCCCTTGGCGTTGATAAAGGACAGCTTGGCAAAAATGGCCTTGCTCAAAACAGTGACTTCGTCGAAGACGTCCCTCTTGGAGATATGACAAACCTGAATACGACAGAGTTTAAGTATTATGGATTCTATCACCGCATCCGCCAGAAGCTAGAGCAGCATTGGGGAACATCAATTAAAGATAAAGCTAAAAACCTTTACCGCTCAGGCAGGAGAATGCCAGCGAGTGAAAACTTAATTACGTCAGTGTCTGTTACGTTGAATGATAAAGGGCAAATTGTAGATATGCAGATTGAAGGAACGTCGGGAGTAAGAGAACTCGATCAAGCTGCGATCGAGTCCTTTAATAAAGCCGGCCCTTTTCCAAACCCTCCGAAAGGTTTGCTTGTTGGTGGCAGGGCCACAATTCAATGGGGATTCGTGGTTAAGAGTTAAAATCGTTATAAGGCATCATCTACGTCGTTGCCTGCGTTCTTCGGGCGTCAACGTACAGACGTACGTTTCCTTCCTCAGATCCTCGTCGCCTAGTATCTGACACCTTCTAACGATTTTGAAGGATTACTAGGGAGAGGGAAAAATTCAATTAGTGCATGTTGTTTTTTAGAAGGTCTTTTAGTTTTCCGATTCCTTCCATTAGTACGTAGTCGTTCCAGATAGAGTCTAGTTCTCTAACTGTTTCAACGATTGAAATCGCTGCTTGGTCTTTAGACATTTTTTCTTCTTCTGCAAGATGATCAATGGCGATTAGGATTGCACTCATAACTGGTGAGTTGCAAATTTTAGCCAATCGATCTTCGTAACTAGCGTTGATTCTTTTTTCTTTGCTCTTAATAACAGCAGTATTGAGAAGCTGAATTGCGTCCTGTTTTTCAGACATCATAAAGTAATGAATCCCATTCGTTTTATTTACGGTTCGTTCTTGTGAGATCAGAAGTATGGAGTGAATACATTCTTTCGTAAAGATTTTTTTAAACAAAAATTTTTTCTAATAAAGCAATGAGAGTATGTAAAAAAAATGAGACAAAAAGTGCGGGAAAATTAAGGATTATTTAAATTTTTCGCAGGGAAAAGGCTTAAAAATGAGCACCTTTGCAGGTGCCCATTTTATAAGTTATCGAAAAATTGAAATTAAAAAAAAATTATAGCGTTGAAAGGAAATTTTCGTAGTCAGATGCTGAAAGTAGAGAATTGACTTCAGATGGGTTAGAAAGTTTTAGTTTGATCATCCATGCGTTTCCGTAAGGTTCAGCATTACAAAGCTCTGGAGAGTTAACTAGGTTGTCGTTGCGCTCAAGAACAGTTCCTGCAAGTGGAGAGTAAAGATCACTTACAGATTTGATTGATTCAACAACACCGAAAGTCTGGTGGTGACCAAGAGTTTTTCCGTTTTCTGGAAGTTCAACGAAAACGATGTCCCCAAGAGATGATTGAGCGAAATCAGTGATCCCGATTGTTGCAACATCGCCTTCGATCTTTGCCCATTCGTGGTCTTTTGTGTACTTCAGTTCTGATGGTACGTTATTGCTCATTACTTATGTCCTCCGGTTACGAAAGCTTTCGCGTGAAAGTTCGCTTCATAGTTAGTATTTCTGATATTGATTGAGTATTTTTTGTCTTGTGGAGCTTTTGCTTTTTCAACAAGGGCCAACGCTACACCTTTTCCAGTTACAACAGACATTGTTCCTGAAGTGACTGTCCCGATTTTTTCACCTTCGCTGTTTAAAACATCGTATCCTTCGCGAGGAATTCCACGATCCAGGGAAAGTTTAACCAATTGGTATTTTGGTTTGTATGCTTCTAGTGCCGCTTTTCCAATGAAATTTGGTTTTGCGAGCTTCACTGTCCATCCAAGTCCTGAATCTAGTGGAGTGACGTTGTCGCTGATTTCGTGTCCGTATAGCGGGTAACAAACTTCAACGCGAAGAACGTCTCTTGCCGCTAGTCCACATGGTTTAACGCCGTTGAAGATTAATTTATTCCAAAGTCTTTTTGCATATTCATGGCTTGAGAAAACTTCAAATCCATCTTCTCCAGTGTACCCAGTTCTGGCGACGATAATTTTTTCGCCCTCGTGAGTTGTTTCCAGGATTGAGTAGTATGGGAAGCTTTCCGGAAGTTTAATACCGAAATCGCGAAGAATAAGTTCAGCTTTTGGCCCTTGAAGAGCTAAAAGTGAAAATTCATTTGAAAGGTTTGAAAGTGTGCAGTCAAAAGATCCGGTTTTAGAACTGATCCAGTTCCAGTCTTTTTCAATGTTCGAAGCGTTTACACAAATAAGAACGCGGTCGGCGCCTAATTTATAAGCGATAAGATCGTCGATCACTGTTCCGTCTTCACGGCAAAGTGGCGAGTAAACAGCTTTAAGCATTTCTGCATTTTTAAAATCGTTAGTGATTAAGTTGTCGACGAATGCGATTGCATCCGGCCCTGAAACGAAAAATTCACCCATGTGACTAACATCGAAAACACCAGCGTGTTCTCTAACTGCTAAAACTTCTTCTTTAACTGAAGAGTATTGCAGTGGCATATCGAATCCGGCAAACGGAGCCATTTTCGCATTCAATGAAAGGTGTTCTTCATGTAATGAAGTTTTTAATAGTGACATGGTCATCCCCTATGAAAATGAGTGCTAAAGAGATAACCTGTTTTTGCTAGCTTGTAAAAGGTTTTGCGCTAAAGAAACAATGGTCATTGGACCAACTCCTCCCGGGACAGGAGTGATTGCTGAGACGAGATTTTCAACTTTCGCGTAATGAACATCGCCGCATAACTGGCCTTGAGTGTCAGTGTTCATACCAACGTCGATAATAACTTGATTTTTGTCAGATGAGATGTACGTTTCATCGATAAATTGTGCTTTGCCAATGGCGCTAATGAGGATGTCACAGTTTTTAGTGATCTCTCTTAGATTTTTTGTATGCGAATGGCACAAAGTGACAGTGGCGTTGTTGTTAGTCAGAAGCATTGCTAGAGGTTTTCCAACAATCATACTGCGACCAACGATAACTACATGTTTTCCGCTAATTTCGATTTGGCTTTCTTGCATCAATGTAAGAATTCCTTTCGGGGTACACGAAATGAAATTCTTTGGACCTAAATGATTGCTCATTAAAGCGTATAAATTTTCAGGGTGAAAACCATCGACGTCTTTTTCTTTTTTTACCAGGCTACCTACATCTAAGTGCGATAATTGTTTAGGAAGCGGTAGTTGAATAATACAACCGTCGACTAATTGGTCTTCATTAATTTGAGTGATTGTTTTTAGGAAATCGCTTTCAGAAATGTGTTCATCAAGGGCGACGATTTCACAGAGTGCACCGATTTTCTCGCAGTATTTTTTCTTGTTAGCGGTGTAAATAAGACTTGCTGGATCTGAACCTACGAGGACGACTTTCAACTGAGGAAAAATATTTTTTTCCTTTAAGGCCTTGCATTCCGCTTTAAGACCTTTAGTAATCAGTTTTTTAACTGAAGCCGAGTGGAGGATTTGACTCATGCGAAGAATGATACTCAGTTAGAGATATTTTTACAAAGAAAAAAACCTTAAGTATGATTTAATTATCGAGGTTTTCTTATGTTGTTTTATATTGGTCTTGGGATGCAGTTAGTTGGTTTTGCCTCTGTTGGGCTGTGTCTTTTTGCAGGGATGACGAAGGGCGATTACGGTCAACTTGAACTTATCCAGTTAATTGGTGGCTCACTTATGTTCTATGTCGGAACTTTTGTGAAAGGCAGAGGTGCTAAGTGATTATTCTTGGAATCGACCCTGGATCAAGAAAGGCCGGATATGCGCTGATCGACGTTCAGGGAAAAAAGATTTCTTATATTGCCTCGGGTGTGCTCAAATACGACCATGTCGATGAATTTATCGACCGCCTGGGAATGATCTATCAGACCTGTGATGAGCTGATGACAAAATATCAACCGGATGAAGTTTCGGTTGAAGCCTTAATTTATGTAAAAAGTGTCGAGGCCCTAAGTAAACTTGCGCAAGCAAGAGGTGCGATGGTGGCAGCGTTTTCACGCACTCGCAAAGGAAAAATTTTCGAGTATGCGCCTAATACTGTTAAGTCTTCGGTAACCGGTCATGGTCACGCGGACAAAGACGCTGTCGATAAGGCGATGAATATGATGTTTGGAAAAATGACTTTCAAAACATCGGATGAATCGGATGCGCTGGCGATAGCCGTGTGCCATGCGCTTAATCGCAATATGAAAATGAAACTTATGGGGAAATCACTATGATTGGGTTTTTAACTGGAGAAGTTCTTTTTAGTGACGGGAATGAGTCGATCATTCAAACCACTAGTGGAGTTGGTTATCAGGTTTTCTACAACAAAGTTTTAGTTGAAGGAACATCTGCGGCCATTTATATCGCTCACATCATTAAAGAAGACTCTGAAACGCTTTTTGGTTTTTCTTCTCTTCGCGCTAAAAAACTTTTTGAAATGCTTTTAACAGTTAAAGGCATTGGCCCGAAATCAGCCTATAACCTTATTTCAAATCTTGGCGTTAATGACATTATCAATGCTGTTAACCTTGAAGCGAAGGCCACTTTAACTAAAGTTCCAGGTCTTGGGACAAAAGGTGCTGCGCAAATCATCCTGGATTTAGCCGGGAAGATTGACCGCGTGAAAATGTATAGCGATTCAACGAAAGTTGTAAGAGGTGGACTAGCTCCATCTGCAAAAATTGATTTCGCTACGATTGAAGAAACTTCTTATATCGAAGAAGTGGTTTCAGTTGGCAGTGTTAACCAGCATGAAATCATGAATGACACTTTAATGGCCTGTAAAGAACTGGGCTTTAAAGAAGATAAGATCATTCCAATCGCTCAGAAAATTCTTGGCGCAAACTTAATTACAAAACCAGAGCAGTTAATTCACCTGGTTCTTAAAGAATTATAATTATGATTTTTGAAAACGACGAAAACAACCGCGTATTAGGAAGTGAATCTCATTCAGAGGAGTTTCTGTCTCTTATACACATCTCCGAGCCCACGAGACGCTCAGTTATC
>CAXHHE010000195.1:0-6734 GCA_964016365.1 uncultured Bacteriovorax sp.
GATAACTGAGCGTCTCGTGGGCTCGGAGATGTGTATAAGAGACAGGTGCAGCTGGTGCAAACAAATAAATGGGCCTTTAATTTACTCATAAAATCCTCTTCACACTGATCGGTAATTTCTCGCCCAGTGTTTTCTTCTGACTATATTATAGCTATCATTAGAGAGAAACAATTTCATTTTTTTAAGAGGTAACCATGGGACTGGGGCAGAGACAAAAAGCTCTAGAGATCAATCTCAATAGCAAAATTTACGGAACCTTCGCCGAGATCGGTGCAGGTCAGGAAGTGGCCCGCCATTTCTTTCGCGCAGGTGGTGCGGCAGGAACGATTGCTAAAAGTATTTCTGCTTATGACATGACCATGAGTGATGCCATTTACGGCAGAGAAAAAACCGGCCGTTATGTTTGTGAAGAGCGTTTACAGAAAATGCTCGACACTGAATATGAAACGCTAGTGTCGCGCTTAGAAAATGTGAGAACAACAGAGACCACTTACTTTGCATTTGCCAACACAGTATCCGCAAAATCATTTAAGGGAACGGGGGAGAACCACGGCTGGATTGGAGTTAAGTTTCAACACGAACCAAAAGCAGAGCCGTCTCAAGTGATCATGCACGTTAGTATGCTCGATGCTGAAAATATTCAGCAGCAAGAGGCCTTAGGTTATATCGGTGTGAATTTAATCTATGCCGCTTACTACTTAGCTCAAAACAGCGAAGAGTTTATCGCCAGTCTGATGGATGGGCTGACAACGTCGAGAATTAAAATCGACATGATTAGTGCTAAAGGCGCTGCTTTTCATGGGATTGACAGCAGGCTGCTGTGTCTTGAACTGGTAAAAAGTAAATTGTGTGAAGCAGTTATTTTTGATGAAAATGGAAACGTCCTTCAGGCCTCTGAGGTCCTGTATAAAAAGAACGTACTGGTTGTGCGCGGAGGTTACAGACCGCCAACTAATTTAAGTTTAGATATGCTGGAGTGTGGGCTTAGAAAATTTAAGGCCTCACTGGATAAGAGTGAGCAGGAAAACATTATCGTTATTCCAGAAATCAGTATGTCGCTTTTACTTGACCGCGGTACTGTGGATAACGAAGACTTCCTGGCCCGCGTGGACCTGCTTTCTGCTTTAGGACAGAAGGTTTTGATTTCTAATTCAGAGTCTTACAGTGACCTGAACATGTTCTTTACAAAATACGCTAAGAAAAAAATCGGATTTGTGATGGCCTCATACAATCTTGAAGAAATCTTAAATAAGAGCAAATACGATGGCAACCGATGTGGTTTGGGCCTAGTCGGATCAATCGGGAGATTATTAGAGCCAAATACAAGGCTTTATATTTATCCTGCACGCGATGAAGAAAATAGTGAGATCCAGACTATTGAGTCCATCCAGGTTAGTGACGATATGACGTTTCTTTTAATGTATTTAAAAGAAAATCATTTGATTGAGGACATTGAGGACTACAATCCTGAAGTGATTTCAATCTGGTCGAGAAGAGTGTTAAAAATGATCCAGGATGGGACAGAGGGCTGGGAAAAATTTGTTCCGGCTTCGGTTGCCAAGACTGTTAAAAAGAAATGTTTATTTGGAGCAAAGTGTGACATTTAAAAAAGTATTATTAGTTTGTGCAGTATTATCCATTTCACCTAAGGCCTTCTCATGGGGAAAAACAGGACATAGAATTGTCGCTGAAATCGCCCAGAGAAATTTAAATTCAGATGCTCAAAAAGGTGTAAAAGATCTCTTAGGTGTTGATGATCTTTCTCGAGTAGCGACTTTTTCTGATGAGATCAGGTCAAATAAAGCTTTCGATTACACAGCTCCATGGCACTATGCCAGTATTCCTACGGGGAAAACTTATTTCGATCAAAAGCGCTCTAAAGATGGCGATGTGATCGAGGGACTCTTCCGCATGGAAGAAACTTTAAGAGACCCAAAAAAATCAAAAGAAGATAAGGCCTTTGCTCTTAAATTCATGGTGCACATGATGGGAGATCTTCACCAGCCGCTTCATGTGGGGATTGCTGAAGACCGCGGAGGAAACACTGTACGCCTGAGATGGTTTAAAGGTGAGACAAATCTGCATGCTATCTGGGATGAGAGCATTGTCGATTTCGAACAACTCTCTTACACAGAATACTCGACTTATTTAAATCATTTCACAAGCGATGAGAAAAAAGATTACAGCAAAGGGACATTTTTAGACTGGGCCAAAGAATCACAGGATCTAAGAGGGTTGGTTTATGACACTGGTGGAAGTGAGAATTTAACTTATGAGTACCACTTTAGAATGAAGCCTACAATGGAGCTTCGTTTACGTCAGGCCGGAATCAGACTTGCAAGTCTTCTTAATAGCATCTTTAAAAAAGAACCGCTTTCAAAAGAATATGAAGCATTAAGACAAAAAGTGAAGGACAACATTTAAGATCAGGTGAGAAAAGTATGAATGCTCCTCTTGAAAAGAAAATGCAAAGAGATGTTTTAATTTGCGACGATGATAAAGCAATCTGTGAAATCCTAAGAGAGTATTGCGAGCACATGGGATGTTTTAAAAATATCGTGTTTGCTCACGATGGAATTACAGCGACTCAAAAACTGCGCAATCAAAAGTTTGCTTTAATCTGTCTGGATATCAGCATGCCGAAAAAAACAGGTTATGACCTAATCGGTGAATTCGATGCTAACAGTATCAACATTAAGGACAATATTCTGGTGGTCTCAGGGACCTTGGAAAAAGACCTGATTGCTAAAATCATCCAGGGCGGAGTGAAGAACTTCATGGTTAAGCCTTTTGATGAAAAACAGTTCCAGGAAAAAGTTTTAAGAATTTTAGGTGCTCAAAAATAAGGATGTTGTTATGTCTAAAGAGTCCATCAGACTAAATCCTGGCGACTACCTTCTGCGCGAAGGTGAAGAGAGTTCAGAAATGTATTATCTTCAGTCTGGAACTCTTTCCGTCTTTAAAAGAAAAGGCGATAAAGAACACCAGATCGGCTCTATTATCTCAGGAGAGCTGGTTGGTGAGATGTCCTTTTTAGACAAACATCCACGTTCTGCATCGGTTAAGGCCGTCACAGAATGCGTTCTTGTTATTGTGCCTCATGAGAAGCTGGAAGCGACTCTTAACGGGCTTCCAAAGTGGTTTACGGCGCTACTACATACGCTCTTAGACCGTTTAAGAAAGGCCAACGCCAGAATTAAAATCTAAATCTAATCTTAGTTAAAAAGTAATTTTGAAATTGCGCTCGATGCTTTCTTTTTCTTTGATCGGGAAGGGATTGTTTTCCACTGAAAGGTGGTGCAGGTTTTTTAATTCTTTAAGCTTGAGTGGCAGCTCGTTTAGTTTATTGTTTTCTAAATTTAAGCGCCTAAGTTTTTGCAATCGATAAAGGCTATAAGGGATCTCTTCGATTCGATTGTTCCCCAAATCCAGGTAATGAAGATTAGGAATTTCGTTAAAGAAGTTTTCTAAAGACTTCGCATTTAAGCTGTTTCTCCCTAAAATAAGCTCTTTTAAATGGGACCTGCTTTCGAGTTCAGGAAGTTGTGATAAACGATTATTTTTCAGACTTAAGTACTGAAGTGCAGGAAGTTCGAAAACTTCTTTGGGAATTGTGGCAATCTGAGTGGAAATCAGGCTGAGCTTTTTTAGTTTTTTTAAGATGCCGATATCTTCCGGGAAGTAAGTGAAATTTCCGCCGATAATCTCCAGCTCAGTTAAGTCCCAGAGGTTTAAAACCTCAATCGGAAAGCGCGATTCATTTTCATCACACTTTAAAACTAAACGCTGAGAGCTTCGCGAATCAAACATCAATTACAAATCCTGAATATACTTGTTGTGAGCATCAACTAAAATACATTTTGGGGTAATGGCCCTGTCACTTAAAGCGTAGCTGAAAATAATAACTTCTTCACCTTTTTTTATTAAGAGAGCAGCTGCACCATTGATGCAAACCATTCCCGAGCCACGCGGTCCAGAGATAACGTAGGTTTCCAAGCGGTTTCCTGAAGTGTTGCTTACCACTGTGACCTTCTGTCCTGGCCATAAGTCAATACGGTCCAGAAGATCCTGGTCGATGGTGATAGAGCCGATATAGGAAAGGTCGGCTTCTGTCACTGTCGCTTTATGAATTTTGCTTTGTAATAGTTCTCTTAACATATTTTCTCTTTTTCTTAATTGCTGTTTGGTCCCGGAATACCCAGGAAGTATAAAATCGAAGTCATTGGCCCGTGGCTCAAATGTTGTTGAGCTTCTTTTCTCACCACGTCTTTAGCGTGGAAAGCAATCCCCAGTCCGGCAGTCGCAAGCATCGGAAGATCGTTTGCTCCATCTCCAATAGCTACGACTTGTTCCAGTGAGATATTTTCTTGTTGAGCGATAAGTTTTACTAAGATTGCTTTTTGATTAGCGTTGACGATTGTGCCTGTCACGTTACCAGTAAGCACGCCATCTTTTGCTTCAAGTTCATTGGCAAAAGAGTAATCCAGTCCCAATTTCTTTTTTAAAGCATCGGCAAAGAAAGT
This sequence comes from uncultured Bacteriovorax sp., assembly GCA_964016365.1. Taxonomy (GTDB): domain Bacteria; phylum Bdellovibrionota; class Bacteriovoracia; order Bacteriovoracales; family Bacteriovoracaceae; genus Bacteriovorax. The sequence goes on from CAXHHE010000195.1 coordinate 4,524, forward strand.
AAATCCACCGGAAATAAGCGCAACTTTGTATCCCAGGATTTTAATTGTTTTAATAAATTCTTCAACTCCCGGAGTAAGCGGAAGATTTTCTAGTACTTCCTGCATGCGAGAGACTTCAAGACCTTTTAGTTTTGAAACGCGAAGGCGCAGAGACTCATCGAAATCGATTTCACCATTCATTGCTCTGTGAGTGATCTCTTTGACTTCAGCTCCCACACCACAAAGTTCTGCCAGCTCATCGATAACTTCTGCTTGAATCAGTGTCGAGTCCATATCGAATACGATCATGCGCTTGTTTCTTCTAAAGACGTTGTCTTTTAAGAAAGCGACATCGATTTTGTGATTAGTAGAAACTTGCATCAGCTCAGCTTTCAAGGCCTTGCTATCCAGAGTTTTTGGGATCGAAGTTGAAATCTCCATTGAAGAGAATTCCTTCGGGCTTACTTTATCAATGCGTTCGATGTTGATTTTATAGTTGGCGAGGATTTGGGCCAGATCAGCAACAAAACTCGCTGTCACTTTTTGTGGAGACACGCACGTTACGATAAATTTTTCGCCTTCCATTTCCGGAGTCACGACTTGTTTATCAACGACTTTGTAAGAAAGAGAAAGTCCCATCAGGTTGGCATCAAAGAGAAGATCCTTAAGTACGTTACCGCTGTGGTTGTTTTCGTTTCCGTTAAAGCCTAATACGAAACTTAGAGAAAGAAGACCGTGAGTTACGGCCTGTCCCATGTCGAGAACGTCGACATTGTACTGGCTGATGATTCTCATTAAGCGCGCAGTGATCCCGGGACCATCTGGTCCACTAACAGTAACAAGAATAGTTTTTCCATTAAGTAGTTGGTTCACTCGCATCCTCTGTGTTTTTTTTGCGTTTTTTTTCTTTTCTAATTTTTTGGATTTTTCCTACCAGGCCTAAAGAGTATTCAACGGCCGAGTAAAGTGAAAATATTGAAGCTAAATAAATAAGAATCGTCCCGATTAACGGCATATCGATTCCCCAAGGGACATCGTAGGCCATAAGCAGGGGAACACCCACCATTTGTGTAGCGGTTTTCCATTTACCTAAAGCACCGACTGGAACACTTAATCCTTTTTCAATGGCCAAGAGGCGAAGGGCAGTGATGTACATCTCGCGCAGAACGAGAATCAAAACGACTAAAACATTCACGCGGTTCATCGCTAAAAGCATGATCAGTGCAGAGATCACCAGAAATTTATCAGCAATTGGGTCTAAAAAAGAGCCGAAAACAGTAACGATATTTTTTCTTCTGGCGATAAAGCCATCAAGGAAATCTGTGATTGAAGCTGCGACAAACGTCCAGGCGGCAACATAGTTGAGAAGTTTTGTATGCTGACGTGCCCACTCGTAGTTGACCAACACGGAAAACATAGAGAAAACAATAATAGGGATCAGGATCACCCTGAACATAGTTAAGCGATTTGGAAGGTTATCGATTTCCCACTCGTTACTCATTTTTTTCCTTCTTATAATAAATGTAACTCTATTTTAACCTAAGAGTAGTGAAGCTTACTAGGAGAAAAAATTGGAAAGACACTTAAGTTTAATTAAAACCGATTACCAGGAACTGGAAAAAAGAGTTTTCCCTCGTTTTCCCTTTGGTTTTATGATTTTCAAAGAAGCTTCGGGCGCTAAAATGGTGTTTGAAGTTAAAGATATTTCACTTACAGGGATGCAACTATCTTTCAAAGACGGAACTCACGATTATAAAGTGGGCTCAAAAATCGAAGGCGAACTGCACTGGAGAGGAATTAATGTTTCTATCAAGGCGAGAATTCAATGGGTGCGCGAAGCTTCATTGGGATTGGCCTTTGATTCAAGCATCAGTTTTGAAGAAAAAATGCGCTCATTTTTATCTTTCGACAACATTGTTTCGCATATTAAACCACTTCATAAAACCGACATGTCTATCGACCTGCCAAACAACCTGATGTTCTGGCTAAAGGCCGACGGTGTTCTTGATCTTTATGTCTGGGAGCACGCCAGTGCCGGGATTTCGCGCTTTCAAATTCTTATGATGGAGCATTTCATTGAGTGGGAAGAAGGTGTGGGCCTAAAAACAGGTCGAGTTATGACTCAAAGAGACCTGGATACGCCACTTTCGCTGGAAGATGAGTTTGTTTTCCAGATCGACGACTCTGTTGTGGCAGAAAAAATCGAAATGGCCTTAGGCGTTGTGAGAAAAA
>CAXHHE010000196.1:0-6731 GCA_964016365.1 uncultured Bacteriovorax sp.
TTTGTGAATAATGTTTTTTAAGTTTGTGAACGAATTTGACAGCGAAAAAGTCGGGTTTTATAAAAAATGCAAGATCAACGGCAAGACGTTCTTGCTACAAAACTTACAGGAGATTTTATGAAACTTTTAATCGTTGCTGCATCTATGATTCTTTCTGCATCAGCTTTCGCACTTAGCTCAACAACTCACGATTACTCTCAAGTATTAGGAGCAATCAAGCTAGACAACGCATGTATTACTGATTCAGAAGTAAGATCAATCAACCCAGTAAAGGTTTGTACTAACCTTGAAGCACACACGACTAACAACGGTGGAGAAATCGGTTCACACACTGACTGGGTATGTACAGCATGGGAAAACCAAAACCTTGCTTACTCACGTGCTTTCGAAAAGACTGTATGTCTTAAGTATGCACCAGTTAACGAAGCATCAAGCGGAGAATGTCTAAAGTATGGTAAAGTTGCTGATTTCCTACCAGCAACAATTAAAGTTAGAACTGTGACAACTCACGGAGAAGCTTCTACTGAAAGAACATCATGGTTCTCATTCCCTGCTTGCGAATAATTCATTAGCAAGATTTGGAATATGGCCGGCGAAGAAGACTTCGCCGGCCTTTTTAAGTTTTTAAGGATTTCATGAGCGAGTACAATTTTACTGAATTTAAAGATTTTTTTGAGTACAACTTAAAGAAATACAACCGCGACAGTGAGGGAGTAAAGATTTTTACTCTCAATGACCTGTCAAAGAGGCTGGGTTACAAGTCCCCAAGTCTCTTGTCTATGATTGCAACCGGCAGGCGCCTTCCTTCGAATGAAATTTTAGAGGTTTTATTTGAAGAATGGAAGGTGGAAAAGAATCAAAGAGAAATTATCCGCATCCGTTTAGAAATTGAAAAACGTATGCGCAAAAATAAACCAGCGGGGCAGCTACTAGAGCGCCTGGCAAAGATCGATAAAAAATCCAAATACCAAATGATTGACCTGGATGCTTTTAATTCTATCAAGGAATGGCATAACCTGGTTTTACAAATGCTGGTGTCGACTCCAGACTTTAAAGAAGACTACACTCAAATTAGTTATCTTCTAAAACGTAAGGTCACGCCTTCCCAGGTAAGGAAGGGGATTGAGACGCTTTTAAAAGTGGGGTTGATTAAACGCGATCCAAAAACGGGAGAACTTGAATCAGCGACTCCTGATTCAAGTAATGAAACAACTCATGACATTCCTAGTGAGGCGATCCGTGAGCACCACAAAGGAATGATTGCCCGAGCTCTCGAGGCAGTTGAAGAGCAAGGTGTCCATGAAAGGCACTTAAACGCTCTTACATTAAAGTTTAACAAAGATAAAACAGACGAGGCCAAGACCTTCATTCTAAACTTCGTCAAAGATTTTAACAGCAAATTTTACGATAATGCGTCCAATGACATTCATCAGCTCAATGTACAGTTTTTTGGACATACAAATAGCAACCATGTCTCAAGTAAGGAAACACTCCAATGAAAAGATTCGTGTGCTTAATTGTCTATGGGCTTTTAGTAGCAGCTGGTGCTTTCGCTAAGGAAGGTGGGGGAATAGTCGTTGGTAATGGAGCGGGGATTGTTGAAAGTAATTTTCAGCAGGCCTATTTATCTCTTTCTAAAATCATTGCGACTTGTGGGGCCGCTGGAAGCTGCGGTCTAGATCGCGACGAAAAAGAATTGATAAAAAATATTCATCAAGTGCTGATGACTAATCTTCAAAACAAAAACCGTCTGATTTTTCTTTCAGAAAAGACCAATCCTGGATTTTTTACGACTGGGGCCAATGAGTCTTACCGAATTGCCAAGACATTGCTCGTTCCTAATTCACCAATCTATGTCAACACTGATATGCTGTATGACAAAGAAGGGAACCCTACTTTAAACTTTAACGGCATTGTCCGCATTCTTGTTCACGAACTAGGTCATCAAACAGGAATTGAAAATCACAGCATGCTGGATATTTTGGGATCTAAAATTGCGGCCTACGCAGAAGAGCACACTGGTTACTTCCGCTATAATATTGAGGAAACTCGCGAAATGGTTTTTTTCTCGGTTGCCAATTACGACTATCCAATTAAAACGACCTTGGTGATGTTTAATTGGAAAAATTCGTCTTCGCGCGATCTTTCATATGCGATTATCGCCAGCTCTGAGTGCTCATATGATTCAGAGACGTATTCAGGGATCGAAGTCTTAAATGGACATTATTCTTTTGATCGCAGAGGACAGCTTTCATTCAATGCTTGGGTTAAGCTCTCTTGTTATGAATCTTTTTCCACTCACACAAATATCTACCGCAAAAACCTCCAGATCACCCTGGACTCCGATCTCCAGGTAAGCGGCCTTACTGTAGAGTAGGTTTCAATTATTCAATTTGTATTACGGAAATTTTGGCCCTGAAAAAGGGCCAAATCTAAAGTCTTGAAATTGCTTAAAAATATTCCAAGTTCTTAATACTATTCTTTTTACGCAGTTAATTAAAGGGCTATTCTTTAAGGCAATATTGAGGTAAGAATTAAGTATGCCTAAAGAGATAGCTATTCTGTTCGGATTTTTTGCGGCGTTTGTATTTATTAATCTCGCCACCTATTTTTTTCTTCAATTGAAGATGAAGGAAAAACTATTTCGTCAGCTGGCCGTCTACTGGCTTTTGGTTCTTCTGGTTTACATCATTGAAGGGGCCGTCCATCAGGGGAAACTAGCACTGAGTTTAGTTTTCATTATTAATATCGCACCCATTTATATTATCTCTAATTTTTTACTTCACTCATACAATATGACACTTAAGCCTTCCCGCTATATTATCGCTTCAAGCGCAGTGGTGATTCTGGCGATTTTCAATAACTCACTTAATTTACCATTTACAACGCTGGCGATGCCGATTGCGATAGTGGCCTCTTTTCCTTTTGTTGAGGCCATCTATGCGACGTTTGTTACTAAAAAGAATGAGGCCAACTTTACTCAGAAATTTATGGCCGGAGTGGTTTTTACTTCGGGGGTGGTTTGCTGTTTAAATTACGCCGTTAACCGCATGACCCCAGGAACTGAGTTGATTGGTTTTGGTACGGGGTTTTTAACTTATATTACGGCCTCAATTATTCTTCCGGTTTTCACTATTCAGGAAATTAACCGTGAAAAAACACAAAGGCTTGAGCAACTAGTAAGGGAGCGAACAGATGAATTGCTTGCTTCCAAAATGCAAAAAGAAAAATTGCTACGAGTGGTTGTTCACGATATTTCAAATGCTCTTCAGGCACTGATTTTCCAAAATAATAGACTTATTGTTTCGAGCTCTCCTGAAGTTGCCCACGTGGCCGCGCGTATGATGAAAAATATTGATTCGATTTCTGATATCACTCAGCATGTAAAAGATGTGGAGAGGTCTCAGTCAAAACAGATTAAGCTCTCACCGGTTGATATTCAGGAATGCCTTGATGAAGTGAAAGATCTTTTTGTCGATCGTTATGCCAAGAAAAATATCAGGCTGGATATTATTAATAAAGTTCCGCCACATATTCAGATCAATGTTGACCGTGTGACTTTTATTCACTCGGTAGTTTCTAATATTGTTTCTAATGCTCTTAAATTTTCACATCCAGGCTCAGAAGTTATCATTACCGCCCACGAGCATCAGGGAAAGGTTTATTTTAATGTTCAGGATTATGGAATTGGAATGAGCGAAAAGATGCTTTCAACTCTTTTTGACCACGATATTACCCTGACTCTTCCAGGGACCTTTGGCGAGCGTGGATCGGGACTGGGAATGCCTTTGGTCAAGAGTTACACCGAGATCTTTGGCGGAAAAGTTACTGCTTCTTCTGTCACCTCAGAGCACCCGGGGACAAAAATCACAGTAGCTCTTCCGGCCATTGAATCAGATCAAGCGACAATTTTTAATTGAGAGTACAGTCGTCCGTTTAAGCGCTCCCAACAGGCGTTGAATTTATCGCTGTAGGGGTTTTTTGCATACTTCTCACCAACTTCTTTGTGAAAAAAAGCTACGAGATCTACCGATTCGGACTCATGGTCTTTATAAACCACATTGGTCATCAAGGGCACGGCCCCAGCTTCAAAAGAGACACGTCCCATTCCTCTTTTAACTCTCATTGTCCCGGTCATGCCATCCACATGGCTTTCTAGAAGGCGCTTCATAATAAAGCCAAAGAGCACATATTTCCATTGGATGTCGGTGGTTTTTCCACGGAAGTTTTTAGCTACGGTGAACTGACTGCAGATCAAAATTATCTTTCCCCTGGAGGTCAGTTTGTCGATGGCCTCCTGGGGCCAAAGATCAAAATAAGAATCAAGAGGAGCACTCAGGTCATCCCAGTGGACTTCTTTAAAAAATGTAATTCCGAAACATTCACCTTTGTAAAAAAGAGCGAGCACTTCATCTTGTCTTGTAAACTCATCAGAGTTCAGGCGATGACCGCTAGGGTGCTCTGAAGTGTAATAATCACTCCAGACATCATTCCAACATTGAAAACTCTTTTGATGAATTTTCTTTAGATGATGAGGATTGTAAGCAAGGTTGCCATTAATCAAGTAAACGTCAAGCTTATCAAAGTCGATGACTTCAACATTCTCATTGTTCATTTTTAACTCCGAATTCGTGGAATCAGGCCACGTTTGTCAATCTACTATCATGAGTGGCTTCGGCGATCTCCCTCATCATATTGTCAAAGGCATGAGCAGATTGCTTCAGGTTGATAATGATGAATTCTAAAGCGACAGGGTCAAACTCACTGAGAAGTTTTTTGGCCTCTTCAACGTGCCCCGGGTCCTCTTTCCCGTGAACGAGAAGAAAAGTTGCGGATTTTTTCCCGTAGAGATTGCTTAGTTTTGCTGAAAGAGGAGGACAAACTTTTTGTGCGAGTACTTCAAGAAAAAGAATGTACCCCATGAGAGCGAGTGGGTGCTGATGTTCAATTTTATAATATTGGGTCTCGTAAAAAAAACGGGTAGAGTTGAGTTCGGGAAAATCTTCAAGCTTATGTCCTAGAAACTTTAAATCATTAAGAGCAAGCTTTTCGTGGTTGGCCTCTTCACCAAGATGTTTTAAAAAGCGCAGGTGAATTTTTTGTTGATCTTCATAATTGAGTCGTCCCGCACTCAAGGCCAGGATGCGCGTAGAGTGTTTTACGTAATAAAAAGTCTGGGCCATGTAATTAGCGTAGAAGGCCTTATTGTCCCAAGGCATACTTTCATAAGAGCTTTGAGAGAGTCTTATACAGTGATCAAGAGCATTTTCCAGTTTCAGTTTCAAGGTCACCTCGCAGGTTAAAGCAGGGATTGAATCATCTTAATGAAAAAATCGATCAAGAATAAATATCTTTTACATGTGATGTATATTCGGGGCATTATAATCTTAAAAGTTGGAAAAGATCATTTAGAGATGCCAAAATAACTTGCGTTTTTTTTGTTTAGAGAGATACTTTTCCCATGAATCCAAATCTTATCTACTACCCGTGTTTTGCTTTATTACTTCTTTCGGCAATGGTGCTTGTGCGGATGTTTTTAACCCGTGTTCATGGGATTAAAAGCGGCCAGGTCGACTTCAGGTATTTTAAAACTTATAACCATGCTGAAAAAGACCTACCTACACAGATGACTCAGGCTTCTCGCAATTTCACCAATCTCTTTGAAGTGCCGACACTCTTTTATATGGTCTGTGCCTTCTCGCTGATCACGCAACAAGTAGATGGATTTTTTCTATGGCTGGCGTGGATTTACGTGGCCCTTCGTTATATGCATTCTATTATCCACTTAACCAATAATAAGATCATGCCTCGAATGGCGGTTTACGGGTTAAGCTGGATTGTTCTCATTATCATGGGAGTTATCCTGGCCTTTAGAATCGCTGGAACTCTTTAAGCTACTTTGTCGACTGCTCGCGGATTTTATGGCGGCCTTTTAAAACTAAAAAGAGACACACTAAGGTGAATCCTGCTGCTGCAATATAAGGAGCGCCAGGAAGTGGGTAATGGTCTTTTTTCGTGAAGAAAGAAAACAATCCCGTATACACCAATGGCCCAATAATAGACGTCAGGCTGGTAATTGCCACCAGTGTTCCTTGCAATTCACCTTGCTCTTCAGATGGCGTGCCTTTAGTGATCATTGACTGCAGCGAAGGCATAACGATGCTGGTGAATAAAAGAAGTGACGTGGCCGCATAGAGCATCCACGACTTGGTGACTAAAGCATAAAGAAGGAAGTTGGCCACTAAAACAATGAGTCCATAGATCACTGATTTGAGCTCTCCAATTTTTGGTGTGACAATTCTTGTGGTGAAGCCTTGTCCTAACCCAAAGGCAATTCCCACGACAGTCAGAGAGATTCCGATTTCCATTGAGTTCCACTGAAATTTGTAGTGAGTAAAAAGCGCCCAGATGCTGGGATGGGATTGACCGGCAAGGTTTGTTAAGAAGAAGGCCCAGATTAAAATCGCCGCAGGAGAATAAAACATTGCTGTAATGACAGATCTAATCGGGTTGAGTTGTGATTTGTCGACTTTTGTTTTTCTCTTATCTGCAGGCAGAGATTCAGGAAGAACAAAAAGACCAAAAATAAAATTCGTTAAAGACATGATGGCCGCAAGAATAAAAGGCCAGTTGTGGCCAAAGCTTCCAATGATTCCTCCAATGGCCGGTCCAATAACAAAGCCCTGTCTCTTATACACATCTCCGAGCCCACGAGACGCTCAGTTATCGCG
>CAXHHE010000197.1:0-6692 GCA_964016365.1 uncultured Bacteriovorax sp.
TCACCAGTGAATGGAAAAAGAGAATCGCTTTTTTCAAAGAGCGTTTTGAAGCTAATCCGCAAATGTTCAATTAGAAAAACTTTAGTGACCGGCAGGTGCCTGGCCGTGACCATGCTCTTCTTTAGGAATATTCACAGGCGTTCTTTGAACTCTGCGCTTTGGATTGGCCGCATGGAACTTAACAATCACTAAATCTTCTAAGATCGGCTCCCCTTCAACTTTATCAAAAAGCCAGTTGCGGGAGTAATATTGATTCAGTCTTAGGGCCTCTTCACGGGCCTGTTTTTCAGTTTCAAATTCAACCACAGCAAAACTTAGGCGCTGATAGACCATGGGCCTAGAATTAACTCTATTAACTCCTGGAGCGTAGTCTTCAAACTTGATGGCATTGGCCGCATCTTTGTCACCTGCGGCCCCTGTTGAATCCAGGATGAGGTTGAATTCTTCCAGCGTGTATTTTAAATCAGGTGCTTCTTTCTTTTTGGAACAACCAAAAACCAGGAAAGCACTTAAAAATAAAACCGCTAGTTTTAATTTCATTATCTTGATGATCTCGTCGTTTTCTTAGCTGCTGGTTTTCCAGTACGCTTATAGCGAGGAGTGTTGACATTTTTAACAGTCTTAGCGTGACGTTTTTCACCTGGTTTTTTCTTAGTGAAAACTTTCTTCTTAAGTTCATCAAGCTGCTTTTTCTTCTTATCAAGTTTTGTTTCAACAGCTTTAGCTTTAATCGCCTTAACAGCAGAGAATTTTTTCTCATCAAAAGCTGTTAAACGAATCGCCGATTGATTTTTAATCGCTTCGTTAATACGCGTGATGATGTTCATATCTTTTGGCGTCACCAGGTTGTAAGCAAACCCTTCTGCTTGTCTTCTTCCTACGCGACCACAACGGTGGATGTAGTACACAGCTTCAAATGGCAGATCGAAGTTCATAACCCAAACCAGGTCCTCAATATCCATTCCGCGGGCAGTGATGTCTGTTGAAATCAGCACTCCACCTTCTTTTAGGAATTGATCGTAAGCTTTCTTTCTTGCCTTCGCTTCCATTTCTCCGTGAAGAGCATGGAACTTCATCTTCGGGAATTTCTCCGGAAGCTGAGAATATAGCGAATTAACCGTATCGTGCTTGTTAACGAAGATAATCCCGCGACCTTGGGCCTGATTCTTTAAAAAGGCTTCAGTCATTTTCAGTTTTTCTTCGTCTTTTAAGTAAATGTTAAATGTGCGCACTGACTGAGTCAGTTTGTTTTTATCTTCGCTGTTGTAGCTGGCGAAATCAATCTCTGAAAAGATTGTGCGGCAGAATTCATCAAGGCTTGATGAATGAGTCGCACTAAAAAGTCCCACGTGCACTAAAGTGTCATCACAAGACTTGTAGATATTTTCCAGGTCACGGCGAAAACCCATTTCTAAAAGTTGGTCTGCTTCGTCCATAATCAGGTAGTTTGTTTCTTTAAGACTTAGTTCTTTCTTTTTAAGAGCGCTACTTAAGCGTCCAGGTGTCGCGATCAGGATATCGATATTGTCGCGAGAAAGAAGGTGATTGGTTTTAGCGGCTTCACCACCAGCGAGCATACGCACGCGAAGCTTCACATGGTGAGAAACAGATTTAAAAACTTTTTGCAGTTGAAGAGCTAGCTCTCTTGTTGGAGCTAAGATAACTGCGCGAGGTTTCCCTTTTGTTTCTTTTGGGTCCCCGACCATTCCGTCTTCTTCGGCCGTTTTTAAAAGCTCACAGATAGGAAGAGCAAAACACAGAGTTTTCCCCGAACCAGTTTTGGCGATAACGTTAACTGATTTGCCCTTGATGAAATCAGGAATAACTAAAGATTGAATGCGCGTAGGCTCTTTAAGATTATTTTCTGTAGTAAAAGCAAGGACTGAAGGGTGTGATAGGATTTTTTCGAAACTCATGGTTAGACTCATCTGATACGCGGTAAGCTAGTTAATTTAAAACCAGCTTACCACGTCTAACAGACTATTAAAAGAAAATGCGGAAGTCGATCGAGTGAAGCGCTGTGAGCTTTACGTCCTCGTCAGTGTCCTTAAGTGGCTTTTTAAGCGAGTATTCAAGCTGCATTAACCAAAATTTCATTCGTGGAGTCAGGGTTAAATATTGTTTGTCTACCATGGCGCGGAATTCAAGCCCCAGGCGGTCTCCCCAGACGTGGGCCCCTACACTCGTACCGGCGTACATACCGTCAGCAAATCCGTATCCTGATCTCTTGTGGACACCGATAAAAGGCTGAAGAGATAAAGCGTTTAAACGGTATCGTGCGTCTGCGTGGAAACGAATTAATGGGTCATAGTCATATAAGTGGGCCTTAGAACCTTCTTTTGCATCACCAATCTTGGTTAATTTTAGCTCTTCGACTCCCAAAAACGTTGAATAATTTGAGTTTCTGTAGCCCAGACGATAGTCCAATTGAACAGTTGTTTCCGTGTTCATCTTATCCGGTGTTTCGATCGAATCACCTTTTGCAATCTGAGTTCCTGTTACGAATTGATAAAGATCCGCTCTTCCCATTCCGTACAGGTTGAAATTACCAAAGAAGTGCTCGCCGTATGTGTAATCATTGAAAAAACCTGCTTTAGCGTCGGCCTTTGCAAAAAGAGTCATCGTCGGGTTATTTCCAACGTTTGGAACAATATATTTTCCTGTCGGTAAGTTGTCACAGTAAAGCCTTGCAGCTGTATTGGCCGTCGTGCGGGCAATACAAATAGTCTTGATGTCATTTCCTTGTTCTGAAACCAGGTCAAGACCCAAGATAATCGTTTGAAGTTCTGCTGGTACATCGTCTCTAAACAAATCGAGAAGATCTTGGTTAGTTACTTTTTGGCTTCTAATTCCAATATTGGCCCCGACATCAACATACACTCTAAAGTTTGGCGTAAACTTTACATCCCATGCTGAAAATGACGGGAGTGGAGTTCCCAGAGCTACGTTTATTTTCAACGTTTGTTCGGTCTTATCATATTTTGTTAGAATACGGTTTGCTTCATCAATTTTTTCCTGATCCGTTCCCTGAAACTTTGAAGCTTTGTCGATATCGTCAATAACGTCCTGAACGTTTTTATTGGCCGTTGCCCCGATATCAAAGAAGAAGTCGTGGCCAATTGGTCTTAACATCGCTTCTGTTTTTAACTTATCGTCGATAATCTTATAGCGTTCAACAACGTCATAAGCTTGGGCCGTCAACGATCCGGCAACCAGGGTACCTAGGGCAAGAGCTCTGATAGGTTTCATTCAAATCTTCCTTGATTGTTCATGATGCACAAAATTGTTATTAATCTCCATCGTAGTGGGTGCCAAAAAATTGTAAAGTGGATTATGCCCGAGCAAAGATATCCATTTATCTTTTGATTGTTAAAGTCCGATATTTTTTGCGATAATTATCTCACTATGACCCAAGAAAAAAACCAATTCCGCCTCGATGTCCGCCTAGATAACAAGCCTCCGATGAAAATCGATGTGGTCGACACCATAACTGTAGGCCTTGATCCTCGCTGCGATCTGGTTTTGTCTGGAGCAAAAATTAAGAATCGCCATATAGAATTTGTTGCGAAAGGGGAAAATCTTGCACTTGTTTATCTGGGAAATACGAACCAGACTTTTTTAAACTCCCTTCCTCTCGAGGAAGGGAAAACTTATTTACTAGAAATTGATGACCGCATTCAACTTTCAGGAGCAGAGATTATTGTCCGCTCCGAAGTCGTTCTTGTGCACGAAAGCCAGAGAGTAAAACCTATTGTCTTTAATTCTCTCGAAGATCTTACTCCTGAATCTATTCCAGAAAAGATCGTTTACGCTGATAACCCCACCGGCTCGATGAGACGAGAAGTACACGTCAGACCCAATGTCATCGACAGTATCGAAGGCCATTCAGTTATCAACCTATGGGTCGTCAAAATCTCTTCACTTATTTTTGATTTTTTTATCACTTATCTGGTGCTTGCTATCTTACTTCCACTTCTCTTTGCCCAAGACTACGCCATGGTCATCATCGACTATTTGGCCGCGGTTCTTTTCCCTCTTAAAACGCACTCCTTTTTTAAGTTTTTTATCGCCTGGTACTTGCTAAGTTTTGCGCAAACACTCGTCTTTGGGACAACGATCGGCCAATTCCTTCTTGGTCTTCGCCATAAAGGTGAAAATAAATTCGGCAAGCTGATTTTCTTTCGCTTAAAAACATTTCTCTTTTCTCTTTTTCTTCTTCCTGCACAAAATTCCCTGAGCCAGAATTACTTTTTTAAGGGTGTACGAAAAGTCGGAGTTTTCCTTGTCCTGCTTTTCATTATCTTCTCACCTTTTTTCCTTCCTCCTCCTTACAACTTGCCCATTACACCAATGGCCGATGAAGCAAACACACATAAAGAGCTGCGCGCGAGAAGCATTTTCAGTTTCTCCAAAGATATGCAGGTTAACCTCAATGCAGAACTCTCTCCTCGCTATATGCTTCTTCCCTATGTGGGAGAAGAATCGAAAAAAAGGGCCTTTGAATTTTTTGATTTAAAAACCAACACCAGTGTAGTGATTAAAGAAGTGAGAGACTTTTTCTACAACGATCTCGATGATCAAATCGAGTACGCAAATCCACTCTACAAAACATTTCATCGCCTGCCTTTTAGCGAACTGACGACCAAAGAAAAAAAGGAAATGATTGGGACGGCCCTGATGTCTTCACCAGGGCATGTGAAATCACTCTTTTTAAACTTCGGCCCTTTCTTTGGAAGTGCAACTCTCATCAAGGCCCGCCTGATGGAAGGAATCACTACCAACGAGGCCACATTTAAGTTCTATGCCCCACAATCCCCAATGTTTTTTATTGGTAGCACTAGCATTGACTACTATTACGTCTTTACCCCAATGGGGATTAAATGCTTTAGTATCGATTCTCCTAATAAAGGCGCCTTATCTACTGTTTTTGAAGAGCAGATTTGGAGCAAGCTTCTTGCTGAATCTGAAAACACCGTCGTCTTAAATCGCCAAACCGTGGACTTACTTCACGCCCAAGACTCTTTTTTACACGGTGACGAGCAAACCTTTTTGACTTATTACGTCGGAGTTGCTAATAACCTCTCTAACGTAAGGATAGTACACGCAGAAATGGACCTAACCGACAGAGCAAAACGCGCTGTCATCAAGAACATCGATGCCGTTATGAAATCTGTGACCAACAAAAACGTTCACAAGTCCTTCGCCGACATTAAAAACCAACTCACACCAATGGAAAATCCTGGAGAAAAATGATGAGTGAACGCATTCAAGACCAAGTCAAAGAACACTTCAAATTCAAACTAGAGCACGTCGATAAACACTCAAAGGCCCGCGCCGGTGTTATCACTACTCCACACGGAGATATCCCAACCCCCGTTTTCATGCCCGTAGGAACTCACGGAGCGATCAAAGCGCTTCAACCGCAAGTCCTAGAAGACATGGACACAAAAATTATTCTTTCAAACACCTACCACCTTCACTTAACTCCAGGCTCAGACCTGGTTAAGAAAGCTGGTGGACTTCATAAATTTATGAACTGGCCTCGCCCCATCCTAACGGACTCGGGAGGATTCCAGGTTTTCTCTCTTCAAAAGAAATCAATCAAGGAAGAAGGCGCAGAATTTAAAGACCAAAAAGGTGCAAAAATTCTTCTTTCTCCTGAGACATCAATCACGATCCAACAAAATCTTGGATCAGACATCATGATGGCCTTCGACGAGTGTATCCCATATCCTGCCACTCGCGAGTACACAAAAAACTCAATGGACAGAACTCACAGATGGCTTGATCGTTGTATCGAAACTTGGAACAATCCAAAGCAAGCGCTTTTTGGAATCATTCAAGGATCAACATACAATGACCTTCGTAAAGAGTGTGTTGAAGAACTTGTAAAACGCGATCTTCCTGGATACGCCATCGGTGGTGTATCAGTTGGTGAAGGTGCTGAGTGGATGGAAAAGATCGTGAGCTTCACAGCTCCTCTTATGCCAGAAAACAAACCTCGTTACGCAATGGGGATTGGTAACCCTGAAGATCTTCTGATGTTATGGGAAAATGGAATTGATATGAGTGACTGTATCATTCCAACGAAATTTGCTCGTGGTGGAACGCTGTTTACTTCACGAGGGAAGATTCGTATCCGCCATAGAAACTATCGCCGTGACTTTTATCCTATCGACCATTCTTGTTCTTGTTATACTTGTAAGAATTTTTCTCGTGCTTATATTAAGCACCTTTTTGATTCGAATGAGATCTTGGGGCAGGTGTTGGCGACGACTCACAATATTGCTTATTATAAGTCGTTGGCGGAAGGTGCGAGGAAAGCGATTCTTGAAGATCGTTTTATGGATTTTAAGAAAGAGTTTTTTGCTAATTATAAGAGAGATGATTCTAAGGATGATGATATGGGTGGGGAGGATTAGTTCCTCTCCCCTTCCTTTTAATTTTTCTTTGGAAATGGATACATTTTTTTGATGTATTTAGGGCAATAAGAAAACTTCTTTTCACCAGTATCTGCATCTGTTCCAAAAGAACGAGCTTTGCTCATGTATTTATGCCAATAATCCTGCCTTTCTTGTCCTGAAAAAACCAAACTCAGAACAACGAATTGACGATTTCTATATTCATTAGTATTTTTCATATAATTATACCTGTCTCTTATACACATCTGACGCTGCCGACGAAGGCTTCTG
>CAXHHE010000198.1:0-6682 GCA_964016365.1 uncultured Bacteriovorax sp.
GATAACTGAGCGTCTCGTGGGCTCGGAGATGTGTATAAGAGACAGGTATAGGCCCGGATCATATCTGCTACATCCGACGGGTCGTAAATGATTCTTTGATCTTGTTTAGAGAAGAAGTTCTCCAGGTGAGTCACAGCACCTGCATAGTCTTTTTGGTTAAAAGAAACCAGACCTTTGTAGTAATTTGTCTTGTTGTACGCTGGGAGTTTCTTCTCAAAAGCAGCAATGTTCTTTTGAACCAGATCCCAGTTTTTTAGTTTAATGTCTTTAACAATCACTAATTCGCTTAATAAGTCACTTGCCTTAAGCTCCTGGTTGCGAGCAACCCAAATAGGGAAAGTTCTGTTAGGAGTGTCTTTAAGCTTCTCAAAAGCGGCATAAACATCGTCAAACCCTTTATAAAGGCCAAGCTTTACATAAGAGCTTCCCACCACGAAGTTCATGTATGGGTCCATTGCCACTTTATCGATGTATTTATCTTTGTACGTCTGCCATGCCTTGATTGCCTGCGAGTATTCTGCTTTCTGGTAGAAATCAGAAATGATCCCGTACACGATCTCAGCTCCGTCTCCATCAAAAATGCGGGCATCAATTTTCGCCATACCAATTGTCGGGATCAGGCTTAGGTAAGCTAGAGCTTCTTTGTATTTTCCATCAACAATAAGAGTTCTTAGGCGAACCTGTTGAAGAAGCTTTGTTAAGTTCTTATCAGGGCTCGTTGCATTCTTGTCTTGCTCTAAGAAAATTCTGATTTCTCTATCGCGGTCATCAAGGTCTCTTTTTCTCACACTTCTGAAGGCCACATAACGAACGCGGGCTTCGTAGCTAACTTGTCCATCAACTGAAGTATCGATAGCTCTTTTGTATAGGTCTAGAGTTTCATTGTAGTTTTTGTCCATTAAGTCTGAACAAAGGGCCATTCTTAAGTAAGCATTTGAAGCTACGTACTCATAAGAGTAATTTTTTGTGAACTCAGTGTATAAGTTCATGGCTTCCTGGAAACGGCCAACTCTGAAGTAAGCTTCAGCTGTGTTGTACATGATAACCGGATCAATTGGTTTTGCCAGAGCAGCTCTGTTTGTTTCATAGAATGAAATCAATGCATTTAAATCTCCGCCTCTTAAGTAAGCATAAGATTGGTAAGCTAGAAGAAGTTGGGCCGGTAGGATCTTCTTCATCGTCTTTTCTTGAGAAAGCTCTCTAATCTTATCGATCTGACCAAGTTTAGCTAGAGAGTTTAACATTGCTTCTGCCGGGATAATTGACTCTTCGAAGTCAAAGTTGTCTCTTGTTCCAGCGTAGTAAGTTTTAGCGATTTGAAGAATCTTAAGCGATTCATTCTTTTCGATATAGTAACTTAAAAGGTATTTGTAGATCGCCTTTTTTAGTTCGTAGTTATCTGATTTCTCAGAAAGGTTTGTCAGCATAGTAAGAGCGTTTTTGAAAAGCTCTGGATTTGGAACATCAACGTTTTCTCTTAAGATCGCGTTTGCCTTAATGAATTCCAGGAGCTCCCACTCAGCCGTTGCACCGTATTTCTCAGTGAAAAGCTTCATAGACTTATACATCAATCCCCACTTCTTCTTGCGGTATAGATTGATTGTTAATTGAAGATGCGCTTCTTTGTCGTCTTTTTTAAAGTTACGGTTAGCAATTGGATAGAAGATCTCAGGGATCTTCGTCTTTAAATTCACTAATTGTTTGTAAGCTGGTGCGATAGGATCGTAATCCCAAACAAAAGTCGCTCCATATCTGAAGTCTCTATATGGTTTTTTTGAAGCCTCTTCTTCAGCATCCAGCTCTGCCGCTGATTTTTTGCTGATTCTAGAAGGGTCAACAACGAAACTTGAAAGAACTTTGTCTGCTTCAACTTTCTTTTCCAGGGCAACGTCTGCTTTTGGCATTGGCTGCTCTTTTGCGATTGCTGTTGTTACTTTTGACTTTGCCGCCACGATTTTTGGCTCAGTTACTTTCGGTGCAATCTCAATTTTAGGTGTTGGAATCGACGCCGGAGCCTTAGTCGCGACCTCAGCCGTCTTTGTTTCTTCTGGTTTTAAAACTGCAGCTTTTCCTAACGTTACTGCATCTGAGCTGTCAGTCCAGAAATCGACAACATATTTTTTGTCTCTTTCACGGTAGAAGCTGAACATTTCAACATTTGCATCCTTTAATTCGATTTCCACGGCCATCGCATTAAGAGCATTTGCCCCGTTAGCGTTATCTTTAAATTGAATTCCGTTTAAATACTGAGGATCAAGTCTTACGTCTGATAGTTCGTTCTTTAAATTGTTAAATAGTTCAACATTAAGAGTCTTAATAACAACTTTATTTCCGACTTTTGAGAATTGGAGTTGGTCGCGCCCGGTAAAAAGGTTCCAACGAAGGTACGTTGTCGCTTTTTCTTGGTCTAAAAGAGCTTGTGAAAAGGCATTATTTGCCAGAACAACGGCAAAGATAAAAACAATCGTCAAAAATTTGAAGATTTTTTTCTGTGGGCACATTTTCACGAAACATCCTGTTCGCATCAAATTGTCCTAAAGTTTAAGGCTGTATTTGTCCTCTTCATCCTGAAGTGACTTCTTATTAATCTTACCCTTTTTTGGATTTTTTAAAAGGAAAATTTTTCTCGCAGGCATAAAATGCCGGGTCAATTCATTGACAGAAGAAAGAAATAATCTATTTACAATCATTTAGAACAATCTTCTAATAAAGGTAATAAATTTGGTAGTAACCGAGCATTTTAAACTGTTTTATGAAAAACCTATTCCTTATATCTCTCCTTTTTATAGTCGCTTGTTCATCGAGTGAAACCGACAACGGTGCTTATACAAAAAGTACGACAGTAGAAAACAGTTTAAGTAAAACAATCAAAGCTCCGTGGAAAGAAATCGACAATCAAGGTTCAGATCTTGCCCTAAGTAATACAAAAACAAACAGCTTCTTTATTTTTAACAGCGCTTGTAGAAGATACGATCAAAGCAATCTGCCAACTCTTACGAACTCTATCCTAAGCGGCATCAGCAACGTTGAGATTTCAGAGAAGACCATCGTTTCTCATCAAGGAAGAGATGCTTCTCTTGTTATTGCAAAAGGTGCAGTTGATGGAGTTGAGAGATACTTCCGCATTTTAACAACTCAGAAGAATAACTGCATTTATGATTTCGCTCTTATCTCTACTGGCCAAAAGAACCTGGATAAAGACACACCTGACTTTAATAAATTCATTGAACTGTTAAAATTAAACTAAATGAAAGCATTGATCCAAAATACAATTGACCGAAGAATCGCAAAGGCCCGTGAGTTTTTTATTTTCATGGGAGAAATTTTCGAGCTCTTCTACCAAACGATAAAATGCACTTTTAGCGGAAAGTTTTATGTCTCAAGGCTAATGGAGCAGATCAACCAGCTGGGCTTTGGCTCAACTTCTATTACTGTAGTAATCGGATTGACCATGGGTCTGGTTATGACCCTGAACTTTGGTTATGGTTTAACAAAATTTGGTGGGACTCTTTATGTTCCGGCCGTTGTATCTTTATCTCTTGCCCGCGAGATGGCCCCACTTTTTACTTCCCTGCTGGTTGCCGGAAGGGTCGGTTCAGGGATCGCCGCGGAAATCGGAGCAATGAACGTTACTCAACAAGTAGACGCCATTAGAGCACTGGGAACATCTCCAGTCAGAGTCCTGGTTGTCCCACGCTTTTGGGCACTGGTTATTTCACTTCCTTTATTATCGGCCCTTTCGTTTGCTGTCGGTATTTTCGGCGGGATGATTGTTTGTATGTCTGAATTCGACATCATTCCTGGCTTTTACTTTTTCAAAGTTTTTTCAACCGTAAAGTTTTACGATTATATGTCAGGGATTGTGAAGTCTGCGATTTTCGCCGGAATCATCACTATCTTTGCCTGCTACAAAGGTCTACACACCAAAGACGGAACGAAAGGAGTTGGAGTCTCAACCACGTGGGTTGTAGTGACCGCTTCTATTTTGATTTTGATCACAGACTTCTTTATCAGTAAAATCTTCCTGGTTATCTGGGGATAAAATGAGCGACGTAATATTAGAGCTAAAAGATATTCATAAAAGCTTTGGAGAAAACGCTGTTCACCGCGGAATCAATCTCACTCTTAAAAAAGGAGAGAGCCTAGGTCTTTTAGGTGGTTCTGGAACAGGTAAGTCTGTTCTTCTTCGCTCGATCATTGGCCTTGAACGCATTGATAAAGGTCAAATCCTTTTTCACAACGAACGTTTTGATCACCTGGATGAAGATGACCTGACTCCATATAGAATCAAAATCTCCTACTCTTTCCAGAGTGGGGCCCTCTTTGATTCAATCAACGTTTTTGAAAACATCGCCTACCCTTTATTTGAACACACTCGTTTTAGTTACACGCAAATCAAAGATAAAGTAGCTCAGATGCTAAAGCTCATCGACCTCCCGGGAAAAGAAGAAATCATGCCTTCTGATTTGTCCGGAGGGATGCAAAAGCGCGTGGGAATGGCCCGTGCCATGATTTTAAATCCAGAAGTCGTTCTTTATGATGAACCGACTGCGGGTCTTGACCCGGCCAACACCCTGAACGTTGTCTCTCTTATGCAACGTCTGAAAGAAAAAGGCCTGGCCTCTATTTTTGTTACTCACGACATCCCTTCAGCATTGAGCCTTTGCGACCGCATTGTCGTTCTCTACCAAGGGAAAATTATCTTTGATGATACCCCTGAAAAATTTCAAGCTTCTAATGACCCTGTCGTTATGAAGTTTCACGTGCATAAGGAATAGATTATGTTTAAGCCATCTGATAGAAAAAATTATCTTATCTCTGGTATTTTCATCTCGGTCCTCTTGGTTGTTGTGATGGTGACAGTCTTTATGCTCAATAAAGAGAACCCGCTTTTCTCCAGCAAGGTTTATATCAGCACTGAAGTTAAGAGTGCTCAAAACTTAAAAGAAGGGGCAGCTGTTCAACTAAGAGGGATTAAAGTTGGAAGTGTAAAGTCGATCGACTTTAAAGACCTGGACACTCTGGTTATCACTGTTGGTGTAACTGAAAAATACAGCACATGGATCAAACAAGACTCAACAATGACTTTTAAAACCCAAGGTGTTTTAGGAGATAAATTCCTTGAGATCTCTGGTGGAACAGACTCTGCTCCAGGAATTAAAGACGGAGACGTTCTAGCGACGAATGAAGCTTCTCAAATTGATCACATCATCACCAAAAGCGAAGACCTGGTGGTGGCAGCAGGAAGCATCCTGACGAAGTTTGATAAATTAGTTTCAAGCATTGAAGATAGAAGGCTAGATAAAATTCTAAGCAACATTGAAAACCTGACTGCTAATAGCAATAAGGTCATGATGAGCTTAAACGACAAAAACCTTGGTCAATCACTGGCAAATCTAAAAGCTTCGAGCGAATCTATCGGCCGCATGACTAAAAGAATTGAAGAAGGGCCAGGAACTCTCCACGCGCTTATCTACGATCAAGGCCTGCATGAAGACCTAAGATCGCTGGTCGGTGGGGCCAATAGAAACAAAGTTCTTAAATTCTTCATCAGAGAATCTATTAAAAAAGAAGACAATAAATAATTTATTTGTTCTTCAGGAAGTTCTGGCAATCGCCATACACTAAGAAACTTTTAATGCGCTCGACCTGGTAGTAATAGTAATCGCTAAATACACAAAGGTCAGGCGCAAACGGGTGCGGATGAAAATCCACCACCATATAGCCTGCTTTACATTCAGGTGAGAAAATCTGGTAGCGGTCATCACCGCCTTCAACTCTATGCATTTTAAATTCTTTGACTGGCGTTTTAAACGTCATGTGTTTTTCAATACGTTTTCTCATGTCATCCTTGCATGTATTTCTCGTGGTAAAAGCATCAACGATGGCCTCAACTAGCTCCTGAGAACGAACGTATACCGGCAGCTTAAACAGATCTTTATACTCATTGATCTTCTTTAGATCTTTTTTCGACAGCGGAGAAAAGGGACGAGACTTCTCCCACCCATAACCCCATCGCCATGTCCGGAACCATCGAGCAGCCATCAGACTCAAAGGGGTTAAGCCTGTTTTCCTCTTCCCCAAAGACCTGCGAATTCATAAATAGCAGCGAGAATGCTAGCAGTAGTGTTTTCATATGACCTAAGCTATTGCAAAGAAACGATCAAACTTCCATCCTAAACATATCCAGTAGATAGTTCTCTGTCCCAAGTGTGTCTGATGCTGTGTCATTGGTCATATGCCTAAAAGATAAACATCAAAAATCACCTGTAAATTCTTCAACTCTCTTGAGAAGAAATCTTCTTAAGGGTACACCTAGCCCATATGAAAAACGTAATGATGGGAACTCTTTTACTGGCCCTGGCCGGATGTAATTTTATCGATCCTGATAAAGGACCTCTCGCGTTTTCATCAGGCAAGGCCATCATCAATCCAATCGAAACTGATACAGATAAACCAGAGACTGAAGTTGAAAAAGATCTCGTGTACCTCGACATCAAAAAGAACCTTTTTGATATGAGTTGTACGAGATGCCACAACCCTGAAAACGCCGTCAAAAAAGGCCGTCTCGATTTAACAAAGAAGGAATTGATCTTGGAAAATTACGACGACATCATTTACCGCATGACTGATGCCTGTCTCTTATACACATCTCCGAGCCCACGAGACGCTCAGTTATCTC
>CAXHHE010000199.1:0-6623 GCA_964016365.1 uncultured Bacteriovorax sp.
CGATTCCTTCAGAGTTGATCATTCCGCTTTTTTTAACATCTAATTCTTAATTATTTTTTCTTAGCTTCTTTTTTTGTATGGTCTTTCGGGTCAGTTGATGTCGAAAGTTTTTTGATCTTTCCTTTTTGCAGGAGATCTCTCTCCACAATCCCTTTTGTCGTCGGAACCATGTGAGTTGAAAAAGGAGTCTTCTCTCCCAGCACCTGCGCCTGGACAGTGATGGCGATTCGAACGGAGTCACCAATCAGCACTCCGCCATTATCCATCGATTTATTCCAGACGATGCCGTAAGTTTTTCTGTCTACTTCGCCAGAAAGAGTGAAGAAGTAATTATCTTTTCCCCATGGGTCTTTTAATTTTCCTTTATACACGCCTTCAAGAATAAGGGGACGCTTGATTCCTCTCATTGTTAAATAACCGCCGATAACCAGCTTTTTGCCCGTCTCAAGCTTGATTGGACCAGGGCTCTCAAAAGTAATTTCCGGATAATTGGCCGTAAAGAAGAACTCGTGGCCTCTTAAGTGAAAATCTCTTTTCCCGTCGTTCGTGTCCACACTTTCAGCATTCACCGTGATTCTGATATTAGAGAGGTCATTTTCAGCACTGTTGAGTGTGAAGTAACCTTGGTAGTCTTTAAACTGACCCTCAACTTTCGTCATCAGCATATAGTCGACATCAAAAGCAATCTTAGAGTGCTCTTTAATCAATTCAAAATCTTTAGCAAAAGATGAGACTGACCCGAGCATGAGTAAGCACATAAATAGTCGTTTCATTGAACCCTCCTCTGGGTGCTTTTATTATACCAAAAGGGGGGGATAGGCTCTATGGACTCAAGGTTTAAAAAATAGCACAAATCACCCCATTTGTGATAAGATGTCCTAGGAGAAAACTATGAAAAAGAAGCACGATCACCACCCTCACTTGGACACCCTTCACCCCATGGATTCGTTTGGTGTGGTCTCGGGATTAACTAAACAGGTGCGAGTCACTCGCTTAGAAGGCCGCTTGAATCCCGCGGTGCCTTTTCCCCATAAACACAATTTTTATCACCTGGTGGTCATTACGAAAGGATCGGGATGGCACGAAATTGATTTCGAACGCCATGATGTGAAAAAAGGCTCAATCTTTTTTATGCTGCCGGCACAGGTTCATTCATGGGCCATGAGCAAAGACACCTGTGGGGTGGTTATCGAGTTTGAAGGGCTTTCGATGTTTTCAGGAGATGAGGCCTACAATATTTTTTCAGATGCCCTTATGCCTTCAGTGAATTATTTTGAAGTTTCAGGAGCGACTCGCGAAGAGATTTTTACTCATGCGCAGAAAATGCTGGTTGAGTATGAAGAGGAGAAAAAAGATTTTGAAATTCTCCTCCGATTGCATCTTGCAACTTTACTGCTGCTTTTTTCACGCATCATTCAGGATCAACCGAAAAAAGTGTCGAGGGTTTCCAAGTTCCGCGAAGATTTTACAAATCTCATCGAGAAGAATTATAAAAAACATCACAGCGTAGAATTTTATGCAAAAACTTTGGGAATCACTCCTAAAGCGCTTACGGCAAAAGTAAACCGTATCATTGGAAAAAGTGTGAGAGACCTGATTCAAGAGCGCTGCATTTTAGAAAGCAAAAGACTCCTGGCCTATTCTGATTTATCAGTGAGTGAAATTTCTATTGAGTTGGGTTTTGATGACCCCAATTACTTCACGCGTTTTTTTACTTCGAAAACTAAGCAAAATCCAGGCAAATTCAGGCAAAAAGTCAGACAGGTTTGTTAACTTTTGAGTTGGGCATTGGCATTGCACTTACCATGGAGACGCAGGAGGAATTTATGGAAAGTTTTTGGAGCGAAGTCAGTGGAAAGATGAAAGATGCTTTTGATAAAGTTGAGGATAAGAGTAAAAAAGACCTAAATCTTATCAAAAGTATACCAGCGATGTTATCTTTTTTAAGTGACTTAGAAGACGATGAAGTGTTGATGTGGCTTGATCAGGCACGCAAGATCAAAAAGCGCCGAGAGCCCAAATTTCCCCCTATTAATGGGGATTTTTACGACACTCGCCAATATCTCAATGCCGATGAAAAATTAGTGCTCGATAGTGTACGAAGATTTATGATCGAAGAGATAGAGCCCATTGCCACCGAGTACTGGATGAAAGGGGAATTTCCTTTTCAGATCATCGAGAAAATGAAGAGACTCAATATCATGGGTCTTACTTACAATAAAAATCTTGGCGGTCAGGAACGCAGCAATCTGCTGGAAGGAATGATTGGTGAAGAGATCGCGCGCATTGATGTCTCAACATGCACTTTTTTTGGAGTGCACGCGGGACTGGCGATGAATTCAATTTATCACTGTGGTTCACAGGAGCAGATTGAAGAGTTTATTCCTCCGATGATTGCCATGGAAAAAATTGGCGCCTTTGGCTTAACTGAGCCAGAAGTGGGCTCAGCTGCTTCCATGGGACTAAAGACTACATGTAAGCGTGAAGGGGATACGTGGACGATTAATGGTGAAAAAAAATGGATAGGGAATGCCACATTTGCCGATATCATTATCATTTGGGCCAAAGACGAAGATGATCATCAGGTTAAAGGTTTTATCGTCGATCGCAACACCAATGGATTAGAAACTGAAAAAATTGAAGATAAAATGTCACTGAGAATTGTACAGAATGCAATTATCAGAATGAATAATGTCAAAGTCCCAGAGTCGCGCAGGCTGCAAAAGGCCAATACTTTTAAAGACACAGCACGAGTGCTTAAGATGACCAGAGCAGGAGTCGCCTGGCAGGCCGTAGGATGTGCTCGTGGTGCTTATGAGCACACACTTGATTACACCATGAAGAGACGTCAGTTTGACCGTCCGATTGCAGGCTTTCAAATGACTCAGGATCTTTTGGCCCAAATGCTTTCTCAATTAACAGCTATGCAATGTATGGTGGCGAGACTGAGTATTTTGCAGGATCAGGGAAGTATGTCGGATGAGCAGGCGTCACTTGCAAAAGTTTTTTGCACAGTAGGCTGTCGAACCATTACGAGTATGTCCCGTGAGCTTATGGGTGCCAACGGGATTTTAATCTCTAATAAAGTCGCGCGTTTTTTAGGAGATGCTGAAGCTCTTTATTCTTATGAAGGGACAAAACAAATTAATTCATTGGTGGTGGGCAGAGCGATTACAGGTCTTAGTGCGTTTGTTTAACGCCAGAATTTTCTGCTTTAAACAAGGCCAGGTATTTTTTCTCCAGCTCTTTGACATCGGCAGGTTTGATCTCTTCGAATTTCTTTTTTAAGAAAGTATTAATTTCTGGTTTGTTCCAGGGAGATTTAAGCGAAATAGGAGCGTAGAGACCTGTGACGATAATTCTTTTGGGAAGGGCCACGAATTTTCCTTCCCAGCCCATTCTCGTTATCGTGGACATTCCAGAATTCATGCCGGCAACAACGTAACGAGCGCGGTCTTTATCTACAAAACGAAAGCATTGCTCTGTAGTGGGAAGCCTGGTGATATTGCGGTTTGTTTTATCGAATTCATCGAACTTGGTACCAAAACTGTCGTTAATGATGGCCACCCCGGGATGTTTGAGCAGGTCTTCAAAAGTTTCAAACTTAAATTCTTTTCCTTTTTTTACAAAGACAACAGTCTCATCTTGCATGAAAGCTTCGGCCGAGTAGTTGTAAAGAGAAAGGCGATCATCCGTTTTATAAGGTGGCAGGAGCATATCAATTCGTCCGGCCTTCACTTCTTCCTGTGCTCGTCCCCAGGTTTCGACATTGATGAATTCAACTTTAACATTGATTTCTTTGAAAATATTTTCAATCAACTCGACAGAGATGCCTTTTAATTTTTTCTCGCCTCGTTTGGCCCAGATAACTGGTGGGTAATCAGGATGTCCAGTGACTCTAATCACGCGCTCATTAGGCAATGGCGTTTTCTTCAAGTCGATTTCTGCATGAACATTAAGAGAGAAGAATAGGGAGCTGAGAACTAAAAGCTTTTTCATTCCAAGGCAATTATGACCTGAGGAGAAGTCAAAAATCTATTGTTTAGTGAATGTCCAATGAAAAATTGATGTTGTCTTTAAGTTTACTTTTTAAGTTCAAAAGAAGAGCAGTAGCTGCGCACGAAATGTTCGACGTCTTCCCACATTGTATCGTCACCCATGTGAATCAGGATGCGTCCGACAACGACACCAAAGATATAATCCTCGAGTGTGTCCAGGATTTGCTGAGGCTTGATAGTATTGATCATTTTTTTATTGTTGATCAAAGTTAGGACTCTTTCTTCAAATTCAGGATGGCGTTCGAAGATCTCCAGGTTTTCTTGAAAGCGTTTTAAAAATTTTGGGTCTGTTAAAAACTGCAACAGGATCACTCGGAAAATAACCAAGTCTTCTGTGAAGTGATTAATACGGTGGCGGACAAAAAGCAGACACTCATCAGTGATGGATTCTTGTACTGGATAGGCCAGGTGAGTGTAGCGTTTTTCTGTCGCTTTTTTCTCGACCATTCTCACTAACAGCTCATATTTCCCACCGAAATAGCGAGTGATGAGTGCCACATTCACATCTGCTTTTTTAGCAATCATGCGGGTTGTGGCCCCCTTAAAACCGTGCTTGGCAATGATCTGTTCAGCCGCAGAAAGCAGGCGCTCCTCTGTCGCTAAACGATCTTTGTCTTTAGGTTTTGTCGATTTTGATGCCATATAAATTGAGCCTAACACCTTATTTTTTTAAAGGATAGCTAAAAATTATGGTTGTTACCAAAAGTAATCACTTGATTACATCAATGTTTTCAAGCATACTTGGGCAGTAAATAAAGTAATCGTTTGATTACATCACAAAAAGGACACACACATGCTTAAAACAATCGCCATAGTAGGGACGGTTGCGATGAGTTCTAGTGCTTTCGCGCTCAGTCTCTCTGAATACCTTGCCCAGGTAGAAGGTCAAAGCTTACGTTACAAACAATCCCAGGCCCAGGCCGAAGGATCGAGACTAGTGTCTCGAGAAGCTGATCTTTTAACTTCACCAAACTTCTTCTTGGAAGCGAGAAAAAGTTTCGACACCTCTTTAGGGACACCTCCGATGTCTATGTATGACAGATACGACAACGACGTGTACCGCGCTGGAATCTCGCAGCAGTTTAGTTTCGGTCTAGAGACGAAATTCTCTTACGCCGTTACAAAAAATGCTTACGAAGGTTCAACTTTTAATCCTGATAAATACTGGGATGCTAAGCCTAGTGTTGAACTAACTATGCCTTTGTGGGCCAATGGTTTCGGAAGCAGTATTAAGGCGCAGGAAGAATTAACCAGACAACAAAATAAAGCTGATGAATACGCAAACCTTGCTCTTTCACAGAACTTATTAATTGAAGCAGAAGTGGCCTACTGGCAATTGTCTGCCTCACAAGAAAGAGTGAAGATTCAAGAACAGGCACTCTCAGCAGGAAATAATATTCTTAGTTACGTACAAAAACAAAAGCAAAAAAACTTGGGAGAAAGTGCTGACGTTCTACAGGCAAATGCTTTGGTTGAAGCTGATAAACTTCAACTGCAGCAAGCGGTGAACGAGAGACTTCGTCTTTCAAGAAATTTTAATAAGTACCTAAACAAGAATGCAGACGCTCCAGTGCCAGGTCTTGATTCACTAAACTACAATTACCTTGAGACATTAAAGATCCCTGATCAAAGACCAGGCGATAGACTTGATGTGAAAGCAAGCCGTGCTCAGGCAGCACTTGCAAAAGCTTCAAGCGATCTTATTCTTGAGCGAAACAAGCCGACATTAAATTTAGTTGGTGGTTACACTCTTCAAGGACGTGGAACAGAGACATCGAAAGCTTTTGAGAACTCAGCAAAAACAAACCACGACAGAGGTTATGTTGGAGTGATGTTCCAGCTTCCATTAAACTTCAAAGCTGTGGCCGATGCAAAAGCAGGGGCGCAGAGATTAAAGGACTCAGCTGATATCAATGAGCAGAACCTTCTTTATACACAAGAACAGGATTGGATTGATTTAAAGCAAAGCCTTTCTGAATCAAAAGAAACACTAAAGCTTTCTCGCACTATGGAGTCAGCTCAAAAATCAAAACTAGAAAACGAGAGATCGAGATTAAGACAAGGTCGAACGACAACTTATCAGGTTCTTCTTTTCGAACAAGACTACACACAAGCGCAAGCTTCTCGCGTACTAGCAGCCACACAAATCATTGCACTTGAGTCTCAACTGAAATTATACCAAGGGGAGAAGTAATATGAGTTTAGCTAACGTATCCATCAAAAGACCCATATTCATCACCTGTGTGATTATCGGTATTCTGGTTGGGGGGATCGCAGCCTTCAAATCAATGTCGGTAGACTTATTCCCGGACGTATCAATTCCGGTTGTTACAGTTCAAACTGTTTATCAGGGGGCAGGACCTCAAGAGATTGAAACTCTTGTTTCAAAACCATTAGAGGATGAGATTGCTTCGATCTCGGGTATTAAACGTTTAAAATCAAGAAACCTTGAAGGGGTTTCTATCCTTATTATCGAATTCAATGACGACAAAGACTCTAAAGTCGCTGAACAAGAAGTCCGCGATAAAGTAAACATCGCAAAAGCTGATCTTCCAGATAAAGTAG
>CAXHHE010000200.1:0-6608 GCA_964016365.1 uncultured Bacteriovorax sp.
GTTTTAACAATGCGTTTGACGTAGCAGTGTTAATTTCAAATGATTCGGACTTAGAAAAGCCAGTAAAGCATTTGAAGTCTGTTTTAAAAAAGAAAGTAATTATACTTAATCCTCATGAAAAAAAATCCATTCAATTGGCAAAGCAATCAACGTTTTCAAAAGATATTACAGAAGAATATTTAAAAAATTCCTTATTTAGTGATGAGCTAGCAGATGCAAAGGGAAAATTTCGAAAGCCTCAATCTTGGTAATAGTTTTATAAAAATTTTTAGAAATCTTCCCCAAGTGTGGCATGTGGGGAATTTTAGTAAAAACCGTGTGCCACAAATGTGTCACAGCCTCCAGAAATCGACCGAAATTGACCGAAAAAAGCAGTACTCAAAAATGGATTTAACTCCATGAAATCGTTAATAAAAATGAGTAAATTTAGATAGATGAAAAAATGGGTTTTCCTGGCTCATAACCCGAAGGTCGTAGGTTCAAATCCTGCTCCCGCAACCAAAAATTTCAAATACTTACACCTTCCATTTTGACCAGTTAAGATAGAACAAAGCATGAATAAGGCGTTAGTTCTTTTGCGCTAAGTTTTAGCCTTTAGGGCTTCACGAAGGCTAAAGAGAGTTCTTTGATCAATTAAAAATTCTGAGTTTCTCTCCAATAAAATCCATGATCTCAGAAACCCCTTTGACTGGAATCTGTTTCTGAGCAAGAAGGGCATTTCGAATAGATGCATTCGCATGAACACTTTCAATTAATGATTTAAATGAAAAACTTTTTCGTGCTGAGACTTGGACCCCATACGAGAGTTTTTCAACTTGAGCAGCATTGATAAAGTGATCGTTGGCAATGGGGATGATGATTTGAGGGACTTTAAAGTAGAGGCCTTCATTAATACTGTTCATTCCTCCGTGGTTGATAAAGACATCAGCGATCTTTAATAACGATTGCTGAGGTATAAATTCTTCAACAATAATATGTGCGGGAAATTCAGGATAGTGATCTTTTATAAACTTAGAGTTTTGAGAGCTGCCGACAGCTAAGATCAATTTAGTGTCAGTATTATTTTTATACTCTTCAATTAGTTGAATGAAGTGGCTAAGAAGATCTGGTCTCTCATTCAGAACAATAGTCCCAAACGACATAACAATCATTTTTTGGTTATTTGCAGCTAGGTATTTTGGTGCTAACTTTTCTAGTGGAAGTATTTGGGGCCCGGTGAAGAAGAAATTTTTGCCTGAATGGTTCAGTGGAGTGTTGAAGCTTTTTGTGGTGAAGACAATGTTATGGTCACCATAAGCTCCCAAGGCGTGCTCAAGCAAAATATTCAATTGAAAGTTAGATTTAAAAAAGGCAATGGCATCTTCATTGGGTTGATCTATCTCTATATGATTTTGCGAAAAGGCCTTTTGAATTTCTTCAGGTGTAAAAGCAAGAGTCGTCACTGTGCAGAAGGCAGGGATATTATAG
This sequence comes from uncultured Bacteriovorax sp., assembly GCA_964016365.1. GTDB lineage: Bacteria > Bdellovibrionota > Bacteriovoracia > Bacteriovoracales > Bacteriovoracaceae > Bacteriovorax. The sequence continues at coordinate 1,468 of CAXHHE010000200.1, forward strand.
ATTCGTCCTAAGATGTAACCCCAAGGTGCCATGGAATCATAAAGAATAAAGTCGGGACGAATTTTCTCGATTTCATCTTGAAGGAAGGGCAGTAGTCCTCTGGCCGCAGGAAGACTCTGAAGCACAAAGTTTTTATTAGGATTGTAATCGCTGGCGGAGTAGTCATCTCTGCCATAGTTTTTAAACTTTGCTCCGGTGCTTTCGACAAGCTTCTGGCGTGCAGGTGAAGTGTGGTAAATGATCTCCACCCCTCGGCGGCAGAGCTCGGAGACAAGCGGAAGGGTTGGTCTGATGTGTCCAATCCCAAAAATGTTATAATAAATGGCCTTCATCCCCTTTATGTATGCCAAAGGGGAGATTTGAACAATTGATATCGAATTATGATTATTATAGGCTAAAACCTATATCTACGCAGGGATAAAAGACTTCTTGAGCTCCTCAAAGATCATTTTCCCTTCATTCGATTTGAGAATTTCCGGGTAACAAACAAGTGCTAGTTTGTCTTTATAGGTAGGAGTGTTCGGAACTCTCTTTAAGTCACACTTTTGAGCAAGAACGACTTGCGAAGGGATAATTCCAATACCAGCCCCTGAGTCAACCAGGTTAGCTAAAAGTTCAAGATTTGAGACTTCAATTCTTTCTGTGGGAGCATTTTTCCATTTAGAGATGATGGCCTGAGATTGGATTAAGTCAGGGTTGTAGATGAGTCTTTTGTGGTAGAGTTTTTTAGATTCAAAAACGGCCACTTCATCTTCGCCGATTAGTTTTGTAATTAATCCAGGAATAGGGAGTGGGTTCATAACCAAACCGAAATCAACTTCTCCAGAGGCCACTTTTTTATTAACTTCCATTGAGGATTCGTTGATAATTTGCAGGTCAACGTTAGAGGCAAACTGATTCATTGATTTTAAAAATCTTCCCAATAAAAACATTCCAACTGAAGGGTGACAGCCAATCTTAAAGGCCAGATTGACCGGGTTCCCCTTAATCTTAAAAAGTGTCTTTAGGGCATTTTTGGCCTCAGGTAAGATCATTCTCCCTTGAGGAGTTAGCTTAATTCCTTGTCTCCCCCTGATAAAAAGAGGAATTCCCAATTCACCCTCAAGCTTTTTAATCGCTAGAGAAAGAGAAGGTTGTGCCATTTCAAGCTTTTCAGAGGCTTCTGAAAGTGTTTTGGAATTAGCGACAGTGACAAAATTTTCTAAGTCTTTGAATGTTACCGACATATTTGTAAATACCTATATTAAACATTGATTCCATCTAATTTTTAAATGATCAGCTTTTGTTTATCAATAGTAAAAATTAATTTCGATGGAGGAATCGATGGAAGCAGCAAAAAATGAAGCACTTATAGATAATAAAGAAGCTTTAGCCGTGATTTATAAGGCCATTTTAGAGTTATCTAATCAAGACGATTTAAGTGACATTGAATATGCTGACGTTCCTATTCTTAAGAAGGCAACGGAGCAGTTCCTTGAAAATGTGCCTTTGACTTTCTTGTTGCCGGCCTTTCCTGCAAAAAGTCCAAGTACTGCAAAGACTTCGGGCATTTATCCTGATTTGGGTGAAGTTTTGGCACTCAAAAGCCTGGATGAAATGTGCAAAAAAATATCAAGCGTCTACGCTCCAGGTGCTCGAGTGGTGATCTGTTCAGATGGAAGAGTTTTTAGTGATGTTGTCTCTGTTCCCGATGCTCATATTGATGAGTATGGAGAGTGGATTGAGAATATTATTAGAGAGTTTAAGCTTTCTCATCTTTCGACATTTTCGATGGACGACTTATACCCGGATACAAAAGGAGACCTTCTGCGCGAAAGACTCGTTTGGCGATATGCCAAGTCTACAGATGAAATTAGGTTTCTGGTTATTAATGATGACAATTACAGAGCGCTCTTTAATGGGGTTCATAAATTTATGATGGAAGACCACGGAGGGCTTGCTGAAAATAAAACATTATCGAAGAACCAATTGAGCAAAAAAACAAAATTCTTAACATATGAACTAATCAGGAGATCTGATGCCTGGTCTGAGCTTTTAACAGATCAGTTTGGAGATGTTCTGCGCTTGTCGATTCACGCTTACCCAATCAATCACTCAAAATTTGGAGTGAAGCTCTTATCGTCATCAGATAAATGGGCGACTCCCTGGCATAACGTGACAGTGAAAGTAGATGGGGCTTTTCAGCTGATGCATAAAACAAAGGCACTAGAGCTTGGAGCTACAGAAAAAAAGTTTGGGGGTAAGTATGTCTACTTCGAAGTTTAATACTCTTACGGTTTTAAATGCTGGAGAAAAGAGTGATGAAGAGCTTCTTCATTACGCTTCTTCTTTAAGCGATAAAAAAGGGGATCTAAAGAACAAGATTCTTCATTGGGAGTTTGGTCCCATCATGAATATGAAGTTTGATGAGAATGCCTCGAATTACCTATTTTCTGCAGAAGAAGTTCCTCTCCATTGGGATGGGGCTTTTTATAAAGAGCCTTCGCATTTACTTTTTTATTGCGTGGAAAGCCTTGGGGCCGGTGGAGAAACCATCTTTGTGAACACTGAAGCCCTTTGGAATGATTTAACGACTGAAGAAAAAGTAGAATGCGAGAGCATGACTTTAAAGTACTTCACGGAAAAAAAGGCTCATTATGGGGGAGAAATTAATGTTCCTCTGGTGCAAAAGCATCCTGTGAACGGCAGGACGATATTACGCCTGGCCGAAAGAGTCGAGACCTCGCTTAATCCGGTAGGGCTTCATATTGAAAGTAGCCGCGGGATTGATACGACGGCTTTTTATAAAAAGATGTGCGAGAAACTCTACGATCCTAAGTATCTTTACGAACACTCATGGCAAAAAGGTGATTTAGTGGTTTGTGACAACTTCACCTTTTTACATGGGCGAAGAGCATTGAAGAGTAATTTAAAACGCAGCTTTAAAAGAATTCAAATTTTGTAGGAGACTATATGCAAACGGCGAGCGGACAATCATTTTTAGACTTTAAGAAAGAATCTAACTTAAAAACTTTCCCGCAAGATTTTTCTAACTATATAACATCGTTTGGTGACACGTATTTCTGGTTGAAAGGGAATTTTCATGTTGTCACTCGTGCCGCTGACGCGAGAATGGTTTTAACATCACCGGAATTTAGCGCAGACAGAGGCGGTTTTTTCATTTCACGTATGCCGAAAATGGACCTTTCCCTTATCCAGGACTTTTTTGGAATTGTTCAAAAGATGATGGTTATGAGTGATGACAAAGACCATTCTACAAGAAGAAAAATTGCGGCAAGAGGTTTCGAGGATCATATCATTGACCGTTTTGCCCAAACGGTTGAAGAAACCGTTAAGCGAATTGTAAAAAATGTAAAAAATCAAAAATCCTTTGAATTTGTTGAGGCCTTAAGTAAAGAACTTCCATCGACAGTTTTGGCAGATTTATTTGGGCTCCCAGAGAAGGACAGGGCCGAGTTTTTCAATTCGGCCAATATCATGACTGGATTCTTTGGGGGAGCAACGAGCTACTTTAATGAAGATGGAATTCGAGTTAACAATGCAGCCAAATCGCTAAAAAAGTATTTTCAAAAGCTGATTGTAGAAAGAAGAGGGAGTAATGGGCAAGATTATGTTTCCATCTTACTTAAAGCTCAGCCTATGACAGGAATGAGTGATGATGAATTGATTTCTCAACTCATTATGATGTTTGTTGCTGGGCAGGTAACAACAACGGATCAAATTAACAATATTATGTTTCTCTTGGCCGCAAATCCTAAAATACAAGAAGAGCTTAAAGCCGACCCTACTTTGATTAATAATGCTTTAGAAGAATTAAAGCGAATTGATCCTGCAGTGACTTTTATTTTTAGGGTAGCGCGCGCGCATACAAAAATAGGGGAGCAGCCTATTAATCCAGGAGATGTCATTTTTATTTCTAATCATGCGGTCAATAGGGATTTGCCAACTGAAGCTAGGGCCCATGAAATTGATATCAGAAGAGAAGTCAGTCACTTTGCTTATGGACACGGGCCTCACTATTGTTTAGGAGCAAAGCTTGGAAGATTAGAAATCCGTCTGCTTTTTGAAGAGATTTTAAGAGAGCTTCCTTTGCTGGTTCTGGATGAATCTAAAGAAAGTAGCAGAGATCATTACTCTCTTTCTTTTTCTGGGTTTCACGCGCTGTTTTTGAAGCCAGTCATTCAATAGAGAACTAGATGAATAAAACAATTAAGCTCCTTATTTTTGACTTAGATGGAACTTTGGTGGATTCATATCAGGATATCTTAAATGCGGTTAATCGAACGCTGGAGCATTTTAATACTCCAGCGGTTTCAGCGAATGAAGCCAAGAGTTTTATAGGGAGTGGGATTTTTAATTTTATTATTCAAAGATTATTAGAGAAGGGAATAAGAGATTTTGAGAGAGCAGCTGAGGTTTACAGAAAGAATTATGCTGAATGTATGCTAGAAAACACATCTGTTTATGAAGGTGTTTTTGAAATGCTCCAGAGGTTTTCTGATTATAAAAAAGTTGTTTTGACGAATAAATCAAATGAATTTGTTGGAGTGATCCTAGAAGAGCTTGGACTTAGCAATTATTTTTTGAATTTTTATGGCAAAGAGACGTTTGAAAAACATAAACCTGATCCTCTTCCTATTTTTAAAATCGCCAGTGAGTTTAATGTCTCAATAAAAGACATCTTAATAATCGGTGACTCAGAAGCTGATATATTGGCCGGGAAAAATGCCAGTGTGCGAACTGTTGGAGTGAGCTACGGCTATGGAGATCCATCCAGGCTAAAAGAGATGCAGGCAGACTATATCATTGATCACCCAAATGAACTGGCGACCATTCTTCATTAACGTTTTGTTAGAAGGTGTTGTAGAGTCACAAGGCGTGCTTTAGGGAATTTGTAACGGAAAAGAAATGAGTCAATCAAGATATGTAGGACATTGAGTGTCCCATAAAAAGCATAGGCCAGGTTTCTGACTTTAAAGCCTCCGATATACTGTTCAGTGAGTCCTTTTTCTAAGATGCCAAAATTAGCAAGATAAACCGTCATTCCATCTCTGCGGAAAGATAACACCACTGCATACGTAGCAATTAAGACAATTGCAGAGAGAATTGTCTTAATTGCTACGTATGCAGTGGTGTTATCT
>CAXHHE010000201.1:0-6589 GCA_964016365.1 uncultured Bacteriovorax sp.
TAACTGAGCGTCTCGTGGGCTCGGAGATGTGTATAAGAGACAGCTTAAAAACCATGTTATCACAATAAGGTGGTTTTTTAAGGATGAAAAACCATGTTAATTAACAAAACCTTATAAAATCAAATAAGTAGAGCTCACGAATATAAAATCTTAATTTCTTTTTTAACCCAAAGAACATTACAATCTCCAATATGTTCATCGAAATGTTCTGGGCCATCGGCATCTTCTCCTTTGTCCCTTTAGTTATTAAATTTTGCTCGGCCAATCCTTTTGCCATGGGGTTCTTTCGTTTATCAGTGGGAACTTTGTTGGTCTCGCTTTATTGGCGAAAAAAAATCAATTGGAAAGTCTATAAAGAAAAAGACGCCTGGAAACTTCTCTTAATTGGCGCAACCTTTTTTTGCCACTGGATCACATATACATTTTCTGTAAAACTTGGCACGCCCTCGATGACCGTTTTAGGAATGGCGACCTATGGAATCCAGATGATTTTTTATGGGGCCTATTTTTTAGGTTATCACGTAAGAGCAAAAAATATTTTTTGTCTGCTTTTGATTTTGGTCGGTGTCTTCTTTGTTCTTCCGAGTTGGGATTTAAACGATAAAGGGACTATCGGTTTTACTCTGGCCCTCATCAGTGCTTCTTTTTATGCAACAATTCCTATTCAACTTCAAAAGGCCCACATTTTTAATATGGAAACGAGAACCTTTGCTCAGTTTTCAGTGGCGTTTTTAGGTTATGTCTTTTTAGTCCCCAATGCCAATTGGGGAGAGCTGGTCTTTATCGACTGGATGGGATTGCTTTTTTTAGGGGTTTTAGGAACCTTTGTGGCCCATTCTTTGTGGTCGAGGGTTGTGGCCCATGTTCCAACGACGACCTCTGGAATCGTCTATTACATTATTACGCCGACAGCGATGTTCCTCTCTTGGCTTTTACTAGGGGAGACGTTGAGCTCTAAACAGTTACTAGGGGCGGGGATTATCTTGAGTGGGGCGATTATTAATATGCTAAAGCTTCCTGAACCCAATAAAAAAGGCCCGGTTTAACCGAGCCTTATGAAGTCTATTATTTGTTTGAGCAGTTATTATTCAGCTACAACCAAGATACGTGAAATAATCGCGCTTCCACCTCTTGAAACTAGCTCGATTGAATCAGCGTAGTCTTCAACTGTCACGAAGTAAGAAGGGTCTCTTCCTGGCACGTAAATAGTTCCTTTAACGTCTCCGTTAACCACAACATCAAACATTGCATCGTTTCTGATTCCTTCTGCGCTGATGATTAGTTTCTTAATGTAGCGACCAGAGTTCAGTCTTACTTGTTGAGTTGTTCCGCTGTAAAGAGTGATTGACGATCTTAGAGCGTCAGTAGTCTTTGGTTGAGCTTCACCGTAAGAGTCGTTACCGTAAGAAGCACATCCTTTAGCTGTTGCTCTTTTTACTGCACCAACAAGCTCTTGAACGGCCACGAAGTCGTCAGCGTAAGAAGCGTGAGTGTTCAGGTAGAAAGCGATATCTTGAGAAGCTGTTTCAAGGGCCTGGATTGTACAAGCGTATCTCATAGCAAAGATCGACTCAGAAAGATCGTTTGCCATTGCTTGAGTTGTCACTCTTAGAGCTGTTAGAAGAAGAGTAGGGCTTCCGATCGGGTAGATTGTTCTTCCATCTTCAGTGCTCATTGTATCTAAAACCATTTTTACTTGTTCGCTAGCGAAGTTAACAAACAGTCTTTCGAATTGAGCGTTTGAAGCGCTTACGCGAGAAAAAGCGCTTCCAGTCTGGAAGTATGGGATGTCCAGACGGTTAGAAACATTTTCAATGAACAGGAAGTAGTTAAATAGGAAGTGGTTGATCGCTCTTGTCTTTTGTTTGCTATCAGCTGTTACTTTTAGTTCATTTAAAAGAGTGATTCCTCTTTGGATTGCTTTTGAAGTAAGAGTTTGAGCGTAACGAGGAGAGATTCTGTTAGCTGCATCTACCAGACCTTTTTCAAGGATCGCTGCTGATACACCTGGGTTACCTGCTTGAGCTTCGATCTCTGCCTGACGGTAAGCATTTTTTAATACCGAAAGACGGTCGCGACAGAAGCTTGAAACTGAATCGTATTCAGTTGCTGTGTTTGTTTTGTTGATCTTTGTTTCTGCCATTAGTGGGCTAGTTGCCATTAGTCCTACAAGTCCAAGAATCATAAGTGTGTTTTTCATTTGTCTCTCCAAGAAAGTGTTTTTGATGTTGTGTTGTTTTTATCAATTCCTATAGTTTTTTCAATTTATCTTTGTTCATCGTGCACATTTTGAGCTGACATCAGTCTGCACTGTTATCGCCCTAATTTCACTATGATAGCGCTTACTCCCTTGTCCTTCGAAGGAGCAGACTCTCTCACTTCATAAGGAAAGCCATTTGAAGCGTAAAAAATAGTAAAATTTCCTGTCGGCATTTTATATTTCGCTAATTCTTCCAGAGGCAGCTTATATGAGCTGAGCACTGGCATAGTATCCAACAGTGTTTTAAATTCTTCTGCGCTCTGAACTTTTTTAAAGCGAGGAGAGATATCTCCAGGGTAAAGAAAGTATTTGTTCTTCTGAGAGATATTTGTAAATTGCATTTGATTGTGAACTTTCGCCACTTCAAAACTAATCGCGCTCTCTGAGAAGTCGCGGCACTCAGTTGCTGAGAGATTCAACTCACCAAGAATATCGTCAATGAGAAATGAGCCTTTGAGTTGATTTTTTCCTGCCGTTAATTTCCAGAAGAATTGCTCTTTTCCACAGTGAGAGTAAAGGTAGTAGAAATAAAGTTGGTTGTGGCCGTATTGAGCTGGGAATTTTACTTCAGGAGAGTAATCGCCATAAAGTGAGGTCATCGGGTCATTGATGGCCGCATATAAGTTCATTCCGTTTAACTCACCAGTCGCGATAAATTCAAAAACCTGGGCCATTCCTTCGCGCACCCATGGAAGCTCATCTGGATTGATTGAGAAATGAATGGCGTGGTAAATTTCATGGGCCAGAAGCGCTTTAATCCCGTTTGAGTAGATTTGCACTAACTGAACTTGAATAACTTGTTCTGAAGTATCTTGAGGGATAAAAAGACCGTCGCGTCCAGGCATGTCCGTTAGAGAGATTTTAATTTTTAGATCCTGGATTTTGGCAAAAATATCGGCTGGGATTTTTTTTCTCACATCGCGATCGATGAACTGAACTAGTTCCTGAGTTCTTGTGATAAGTGCGTTTTGTTGATTGGTGCTCATGTCGGAGAAGATTTGTTTGTCGATAGAAAAACGCACGAAGCCTTCCTGTGCCGATACTGCGGCCGGGATAAGGGTCATGGCAAAGGCCATGAAGAAGGCTAAGAGTTTAGTTGATTTCATTCCCCCATTTTAGGGAATTTTAGGGGGAAATAGGGAAGGCCTGGAATATTTACCAGGCCTTTTTAAGAGTGTTTAAATTATTGACAGCTTTCTTTAAGTCTTAAGCTCTTTGAAATCCTTTTGATTTCAGAAGCCGTGTAGGTAAGCGCCTGTTTTTCATCTTCAAACATTTCCTTGTTACCTTGGTCGTATGTCTTAAGCGTCTCATTTAAGATCTGTAGGTCCGAAATAGCGCAGCTAAAGCGGTAGTTCCATAAAGACTCATCCAGGTCACTTGCCGTCGCCGCTGACAGGGTTAGGCCCACTTTAATCACCGAGCGGGCGTCGCCTACTGGAACAGTCTGGACTCTGTCTCCCAGGCGTACTTCTTTAATCAGTGTATTTAAAATCCACTCTAGCTGAGTTGAAGCGTATGTAACAAAATTTTCTTCGAAACGGGCCGCTCTTTGGTCCATGTTTTCGCTATCAGCGTCCATGAACGGGATCTTGCCATTCAGGTCCAGGTTTTTGGCCACAGTTTCAATCATAAAGTCGTAGTAGCTGTTTAGGATGTGGTTAGCGGCCATGGCCTTTCTTTCAGTATTTCCACCAAGAGTTGCTCCCAGGTGGTTTGAGATTGTCAGACCGCGAGTTAAGCTCTTGTGTAGGAATGTATCTTTAGCGTTGTTTCCGCTCTGTAGTGCCTGGATAATCCCGTCAGTAAGAATTTTATTGGCGATGTTGTAGTCACCAGTGTTGTCTAGTTTTAAACGTGCCTTGTCTCTGAAGTTTCTTAGAAGACTTGTCTGACCTCTGCACCATGTGGCCAGGTATTCAGAACCGATGTTTCCGCCACCGATATTTGTCCCGCTTCCTTTTGAAACTTTTGTCGCTCCACCTTCGCGCTCAACGCGAGCTTCTGCTGTTAGAGATGTACCAAGAACCAGGGTAAGGATAAGTAATGTTGTTTTCATGTGTGTGCTCCTAAAATTATTCTAAAGTCGTAATATGGTTTAACTGAATTCCTAAGTTTAATACGCAGTCAACTTTGGCATTGTTAGTGGCATACTTGTTCATAATATGCTCTCTGAATGCCTTAACTTCTTCTCTAATTTTGTCGAAGTTTTCTTTATCTGTTGCCAGGACTACACAGCTTGCAGAGCGGTTAGTGTAGGCGTCTTCGCTAAGAGTTTCTTTTGCTTTATCTAAAAATTGTGAGTGAAGGGCATTCACCACAGTGTAGTTCATTGAGTTGTCAGTAAAGTTGATCAAGTCATCAGTCTGGATCAATTTCCCATTGGCATCGCGGCCTAAAAGGCCTAGCGTGATCAGGTCATTGATAGCTTCGATGATTTCTTTTTTTGCTACTTTATTTCTTAGCTTTTTAGCGATGAAATCGTAGTCTTCTTTAAATGAGTCAAGAGACACAAGTTCTCTAATCGCTACCATGTACCATTGAGAGAAGTAGTTGTACTGTGACTTTAATAGTTCAAACGCAGGAGAAGTTTTACCTTTCATGTTCTTATTGATGCGTTCGAAATAAAGGGTCTTTTCTTTTTCAGTAGTCGCCTGGTTGTAGTGAACCAGATTCTCAAAGTGGAAAGTTTCTTTCTCACTTAATTTTAAAGTACGAGCAAAACCCAGGACCGTAGAAGAAGAAAGATTTCTTTTTCCGTTCATGATCAGGTTGAAATATCCACGAGAGTTCTCTCCGAAACCAGCTTGTCTTACGTAGGCAGTTGCAGAGTACTTAGAGTTTTTTGTCTGGATGTGTGCCAGAGAGTCCGAAAGGAAAGCCCTATAATCCACATAATCATAGATCACGGGCTTTTCATTCTTCGGTTGAATGGCAGTGGGGGCTGCCGATTCGTGTGTTGTTGTGTGGGGCTGTGTGTGTTCCATTTTCTTTTACCAAATGTTCAGTTTTAATCTGTCTGCAGTTTAATCCGTCTCCAAAAAAGTCTCCAGAGGTTGTGTAATTTTTATGTACGTCTGTAGTCAGCACTCGGGTCTTCGATATTCAATTTTAAAACCTTTATTTATTAGTATGTTAGATGCCTTTTAAGGCGACTGGGAGATGCTTGGAAACTGGCAATTGAGGCCTTTGATGATAATATTTGTCGTCATTGACCGGTCTTTTAAAAGACCCTTAGTTGCCGTAGGTCGTGTTTTAGACTAAGAAGAAGACTCATTATTTTTGTATATAAGGAAAGCCCGTGACTAAGACTCCTTTAGTGAATGTTCCAGACAGTGCCATCCCAGAAATTCAACTGATCCGCGATGTGAATAAACACCTTCTGCGTGGACACAGATGGATCTTTGCTGACTGCTTTGATGGAAAAACTCCAACAGGACTTGCGGTTTTAAAATCGCGCAAAGACTCGGTCGCCATCGGTCTGGTTCAGGCCGACACTCAACTTCGCTTTAGACTTCTTTGTCTGTGTGAAGAGCCTTATGTTCGTTTAAATAACATCGGCCACACAATTACTCACTGGAGTGAAATCCAATTATCCCGCGCCATCATGATCCGTCAGCACTTTAGAAGTGAAGCGACCAATAGCTTTCGCCTGGTTAACGGTGAAGGGGATGGGATGCCAGGACTTATCATTGATGTTTATGACCACACGGCCGTGATTAAACACGACCACCCGGTAATGGAGCGCTTTTATAACCATGCGGGGATCGCAGAGAAGCTTCAAAGCGAAATGCCGTTTATTAAAAATGTTTATTACAAAAGAAGAAATGATGAAGAGGTTAAGGGAATCGATATTGTTGGAACCCTTCAGCCGGAAGTTATCTTTAAAGAAAATGGAAGTTTTTTTGCCAGCAATATTCGCGATGCTGCCAAGACTGGTTTCTTTCTTGATCAACGAGACAACAGAAAACTTATCTCTCAGTTCTCTCACAACAAGAGTGTCTTGAATCTTTTTAGTTACACTGGGGGATTTTCTATATTTGCTGCCCATGGGGGAGCGAGTGAAGTGACCAGCGTGGATATTGCTAAAGCAGCGATTGAAGCTTCAAAAAGAAACTTTGAAGTCAACGACCTGAAGACGAAGCACAATGCTGTGGCCGATGATGCTTTTCTTTTTATCGATGAACAAATTAAGAGCAAGCAGAAATGGGACCTGGTCATTACCGATCCACCAAGCTTTGCTCCCAATCAAAAAGCTGTGGAGACTGCGACAGCTGCTTACACCCTGTCTCTTATACACATCTCCGAGCCCACGAGACGCTCAGTTAT
>CAXHHE010000202.1:0-6588 GCA_964016365.1 uncultured Bacteriovorax sp.
TCTTTGATCAGGTACAGGTTTCTTTAATTGCTATTGATGAAGCTCACTGTGTGTCTCAATGGGGGCATGAGTTTAGAAAAGACTACACAAGACTTGGGGAACTTAAAGAAAGATTCCCGGATGTTCCTGTGATTGCTTTAACGGCGACAGCTGATGCGAAAACCAGAGTAGATATCGCTGATCAGCTCAGAATGAAAGAGCCATCAACTTTTGTCTCTTCATTTGATCGTCCGAACATTAAGTATATGATCCTTGAGCGCAGTGATGAGATTAAACAATTAGATGAGTTTATTAAAACTCACCATCCTGATGATACGGGAATTGTGTATTGTCTTTCACGCGATAAAGTAGAAAGAGTTGCGGCCTCTCTTAATAAACTTGGTTACAAAGCAGTTCCTTATCATGCGGGTCTTTCTGTGAATGAAAGAGCGATGAATCAGGAACTTTTTAATTTGGAAGAAAAAATTATTGTTGTTGCAACCATTGCTTTTGGAATGGGAATTGATAGGCCAGATGTTCGTTTTGTGGCCCATTTGGATTTACCAAAAAGTATTGAGAGCTATTACCAGGAAACCGGAAGAGCGGGACGTGATGGAAAAGCTTCAACGGCCTGGATGATTTTTGGTCTAGGTGATATTGTAAAGCTTGCTCAAATGCTTGAGACGACAGATGCCGATGAAAACTATAAACGCATTGCTCGCTTTAAGTTAGACAGCATGCTGGCATTGTGTGAAGCCGCTTCTTGCAGAAGACATTATCTTCTTCGTTATTTTGGAGAAAATGGCGCAGAGACTTGCGGTTACTGTGACACTTGTATTGAGCCTCCAACTCTTTGGGATGCAACAGTAGACGCTCAAAAAATTCTTTCAACAATTTTTAGAACTGGCCAGTCTTATGGTGCCGGCCACTTAATTGATGTGATCCGCGGAAGTAAAAATGCCAAAATCACAGAGAGAAACCATCATGAGCTTTCAGTTTATGGAATTGGCAAAGATAAATCAAAAGAGCACTGGGGAAGTGTTTTAAGACAGCTTCTGAATTTAAATTACATTGCTGTTAAAAACTGGGAATACCGAAGCCTGGCGCTGACGAATAAAGCTCAGGATATTTTTAGCGGCAAGATTAAGCTCGACCTGCGCATGCAGGATGAGAAAGTCGCTAAAGCAAAAACAGCGGCCAAGGTGGATAAAAAACGCACAGGAGGAGCAAGTGGAGACGATGGTCTCTTTACTGCACTAAAAGAGTTAAGAAACCGCCTGGCAAAAGAAAAAAATCTTCCGTCTTACATCGTATTCAATGATAAGACATTAAATGATATGTGTGTGTTAAAGCCTCGAAATGCAGAGGAGTTCCTGTTAGTCCATGGCGTCGGTCAAAGCAAACTGGAAAGCTATGGAACTATCTTTTTAGATGCAATCAAAAATTATCAGGCGTAAAATCTATCTTAAGCTCTAAACCTTACAAGGAGGCCATTTATGGCAAAAGGATTAGATAAAGGAAAAGACAGAGACAAAAATAAGTTTAAGCACAAACTGACGATTAAAGAAAAACAGGAAAGAAAAAAAGAGAAACTAAAACACAGAGCTGAAGTCGAGGCGAGTGAAGCCGCGATGTACAGATAAGAAAGGGCCCGGTTGGGCCCTTTTTTTATTTCATATTATGGAAGCTTATAAGGGATCTCTCCAAGATAATCTTTTTTACCTAAATCAACACCATTGTGTCTCATAATCGCGTAAGCAGTCGTCACGTGAAAGTAAAAGTTCGGGATCACGTGGTGAATCACATAATCATTTCCAGTTAAAGTTTTTCCTTCCCAGCGAGGAGTTGTGATTGTTGCCGTTGCTGCGTTTTTGAAATCTTCTGGTTTCATGCTTTCAAGGTAAGCGATTGTCCCTTGGATGCGTGTTTTAACTTCTGCAAGCGTTTTTTCAGTGTCATCGTTTACTGGAGCAGACTTTCCTGTCAGGCGAGAAACCCCAAGCTTAGCTGTGTCACAAACGATTTGGATTTGGCGAGTTAGTGGGAATTGGTCTGGTGCCAGGCGAGAGTTTAGTAAAACGTCCATTTCAAATTTCTTTGAATCTGCATATCCCGCAGCTTTATCTAAGAAACCGTTAAGGTTTTTTAATGTTTTGATGAATTGAGGAACTGTAAGTTCGAAAATCATGGAGCCTCCTGATTGAATGTTGCCCTAACACTAACTTTCGGCCGATTTGGTTGTCAACACTGCTCGGCGCGCTTAAGATAGTTGGTATGAAAAATGTTTGGGATGACTTTACCTTATCGACGCTTGTTGCGGGACTTATCGCTGTGCTTGTGGGCTATACCAGTTCTGCCGTTATTGTTTTTCAAGCGGCCGCTGCAGCAGGAGCAAGTAGTGCAGAGGCGAGCTCATGGCTTGGTATCCTCTGTGTTAGTATGGGGATATTGACCGTTGTGCTTTCACTCAAATATAAAAGCCCAGTGATGTTTGCCTGGTCAACTCCTGGGGCAGCTCTTTTGATTGGAAGTTTGCACGGTGAACTTTTAAGTGATGTCATAGGTGCTTTTGTTTTTTCTTCGCTTTTAGTCTTACTCTCAGGAGTGACGGGATTTTTTGAAAAAATCATGAAGAAGATTCCGGTAGGGATTGCTTCGGCCATGCTGGCGGGGATTCTTCTGCATTTCGCTTTAGATGTTTTCACTTCCATGAAAACCCATATGCTTTTAGTCATGAGCATGTTCATTGTTTATGCTGTCGGAAAAAGATTTTTTGCTCGTTTTAATATCGTCGTCGTCCTGTGCGTTGGGATGATGGTCGCTTGGCTCCAGGGACTAATGAATTTCACTCCCATCGAGTTCGGATTGATGAAGCCTGTTTTCACGACACCTACGCTAAACTGGCAAGTGCTCTTCAGCATTGGTCTTCCACTTTTTGTGGTGACGATGACTTCACAAAACATGACAGGTCTGGCGGTCATGAGAGCAAATCATTACAGGCCAGAAGTTTCAAAGCTTATTACTTACTCTGGATTAACTAATCTGCTCGTCGCTCCTTTTGGGGGATACGCTTTGAATCTCTCAGCGCTAACGGCAGCGATTTGCATGGGGCCGGAAGCTGACCCTGATCCAAAAAAACGCTACACTGCTGCGATTAGCTCAGGACTTATTTACATTCCAGTAGGTCTTTTTTCGGGGGCCGTTGTCGGTGTGTTTAATGCTTTTCCAAAAGAGTTAGTGATGGCAATTGCTGGTCTTGCTTTGATGGGGACTATCAATAATGGACTAATGAGTGCTGTGACTCATGAGGAAGATAGGGAAGCAGCGATGATAACATTTTTTGTAACAGCGTCTGGTGTGATGCTTTTTGGTATTAGTTCCGCTTTTTGGGGATTAGTGGCCGGAAGTTTAGCTAGTTTTATTTTTAAATTTAAAAAGGTGGCCCATGGACATTAAAGAGATTTTAAATGAAGAAGAAATCCAGATTAAAAAAATGGATGAACTGGTCAATATGGCCATTGAAGATGAACATTTTTTAACGAAGAAACTTCACGAAGTAGAAAATGATGACGATGCAACTTTTGGGCAAAGAGTTTCGGATAATGTCGCAGACTTCGGGGGAAGCTGGACATTTATCCTGGGATTTTCATTTTTTTTAATTCTGTGGATTATTTATAATGCTTATCAGGGATCAAAAGCAGTAGATCCATTTCCTTTTATTTTATTAAATTTGATTCTTTCATGTCTTGCGGCCTTGCAGGCACCGATCATTATGATGAGCCAGAATCGTCAGGAAGAGAAAGATAGAAGAAGAGCGCGCTCCGATTATATGATCAACTTAAAGGCCGAAATGGAAATCAGGACACTCCATGATAAACTGGATGCCTTTGAAAAATCGCACAAAGAGCTGATTGCTAGAATCTTAAAAGACGAAAAGAAATAATTATCTCAAGGCCTCTGCGGCCATGGTAAATGATCGCAGACGGTCTTCATGTTTATATAAATCAGAAACAATCATCAATTCATCAACACCAGTGAACTCTGCTAAATGCAGAAGTTGGGCCCTCACTTTTTCTGGTCCGCCTCTGACACTCGTGTGCAGTTTCGCTTTCACATATTGCTCTTCATGAGTGTTCCATAATCCATCCATGCTTTTTACTGGTGGTTTCATTTTAAGAGACTGGCCGCGGATCAGAGCAAGGAAGCGTTGATAGACTGTCGTTGAAAGAAATTCAGCTTCTTCATCTGTTGAAGCACCGACGACTTGAACCCCGATCATACAGTAAGGCTCTTTTAAATAAATAGAGGGCGTGAAAAACTCACGGTAAACATGAAGTGCTTCCATCATAAGATCAGGAGCAAAGTGCGAAGCGAATGAATAGGGAAGGCCTAAGCGCCCGGCAAGCTCTGCGCTGTAGAGGCTTGAGCCTAAAAGCCAGACAGGGATTTTTAATCCGCGTCCAGGGTTGGCGATTACGCGTGCGCCTTCCTGATTATCAGAAAAATACTGGAAGAGTTCTTGAACTTGTTCAGGGAAACGATCTGACATGAGGTCGCGTCTGATCGCTCTCATTGTGGCCTGGTCACTTCCGGGAGCACGCCCTAGGCCTAAGTCAATGCGACCGGGATAAAGTGTTTCCAAGGTTCCAAATTGTTCGGCGATAATTAAGGAAGCATGGTTTGGTAACATCACTCCACCAGAGCCCACGCGAATAGATTTAGTTTTCCCGGCGATGTGGCCGATTAAAATAGAAGTGGCCGAACTCGCAATTCCATCCATGTTGTGGTGTTCAGCTAACCAGAAGCGGTTATAACCTAAGCTCTCGGCATGTTGAGCGAGGCTTACAGAATTATTGAATGCATCCGCTGCTGTATATCCTTCAGCGATAGGAGCGAGATCAAGGACAGAATATTTAACTTTTTTTGGTGTTGTCTTCATAGAGAGGAAGTCTATAATGAAAAACATTCATAAACTATATGCCATTAGTCTGTACGTTAGTATAAGGCGTGTGCCCAAATAAGCAGCAAGGTTTTTCTATGTTCATCAATATCAAACCCCTAACCAAATACCGTGATTTCCGTCTTCTTTATATCGGGCAGTTTCTATCTTTTATTGGAAGTATGGTGACTTATGTAGCGATCCCATACGAAGTTTACGATTTAACTAAAGACAATAAGATTGTAGGGCTTGTCAGTATTGCTCAGCTAATTCCAGTTATTTTATTTGGGATTATCGGTGGAGCTTATGCCGACAGGCTTAACCGCCGCAAACTGCTTTTGGTTTCAGAAGTCCTGATGTGTTTGCTCATCAGTATTTTTGCATGGAATGCTTTTAGAGATGTGCCGAGTGTGCCACTTATTTTCGTGACAGTGTTTTTACTCCAGTCGGTTGTTGGTTTTCATAGGCCAGCAATGGATGCTCTTAACCAAAAGATGGTTGAGCCGGAAGATTATGCGGCCATTGGGGCCCTAGGAAGTTTTCGTTGGTCAGTAGGAGCAATCATTGGTCCGGCCCTGGGTGGACTTATCATTGCTAAGTTTGGTGTAAAGGGAGCTTACCTTTTTGATGTGGTCACTTTTATGGGGGCCTTGATTTGTATTTTCTTGATGAAAAAAACTCCCAACCCAGAAAAGCGTGAGCATTCTCCACTTCAAGATATCAAAGAAGGACTGCGTTTTGCTGTTTCAAAACCAGAATTGATTGGAACATATTTGATCGATATCGTGGCCATGTTGTTTGCTTTTCCGGTTGCCCTTTTCCCGGCAATGGCCGAAGGATTTGGAGGCGCGAAGGCTGCCGGGTTACTATTTTCCGGCATGGCAACCGGGGCGATGATTATGACACTTTTAAGTGGATGGTCAGGAAAAGTAAAATTCCACGGGCGCGCAGTGGTAATTGCAGCGATGTTATGGGCCGTTTTTATTTTCTTCCTGGGTTTTGCTCATTCACTTCCAGTGGCCTTTCTCTGTCTGGTGATGGCAGGAGCGGCCGATATGTTGAGTGGCCTTTTCCGCGGGATCATCTGGAATCAAACAGTGCCGAACGAATTGCGTGGAAGATTGAGTGGGATTGAAATGATCTCTTATATGTCAGGGCCGCTTTTAGGAAACGCACGCGCAGGTTATATTGCCTCTGTCAGCAGTGTTTCAACAAGTATCATGAGTGGTGGTGTGATTTGTTTTATTGCTGTTTTTTTAACAGCATTGTGCTTGCCAAAATTCTGGGGATACATTGATAAAGCGAAAGTTACGTCTTAGCTTCTGTTGAAAAGAGTCCCATCAAAGTAGCATAAATCATATTGTCGATAATAGATTTTGGCATCAGCGATCCGATGGTTTTTCCATCGACATCGTTGATGTTGATTTTCTGATCGACGATGCCATCGACAACGACATTTAAAGTCATTCCGGAACTAAAACCCATATTGAGAGTGCGCAGAAGTGAGCGCAGGTCCGAGGCCAGAGATTTTGCTTCGGGAGAGTGTTCGAGCTTTCCTTCCGTTTGTTCTAACACGCGGTTAATAACCACGAGAGTGATTCCTAAAACAATAAGCGGGACAGTGGCTGTCTCTTATACACATCTGACGCTGCCGACGAAGGCTTCTGTGT
>CAXHHE010000203.1:0-6582 GCA_964016365.1 uncultured Bacteriovorax sp.
ATCAGACTAAAAGATTCAAGAAATGGTGCTTTCCACTATTAAAAACTAAGACCCAATATTCACTTTATGTTGATGCCCACCAAGAACTTGCCCCATAAAATATACCTCTTAAAGTTTTAAAAATACTTTACCGCTTAAGAATCCTATAACTGTTCCTGATAGCATCGGTAAAATCGTATGATATAAAGTCACATGCTCAACCGAGCTAATAGGACAATGAAGTCCTATTATAAAGCTTCCAACAGAAAAACTAAGCATTCCTATGATGGCCCCGACGAGCCCAGGTTTCAAAACGACTCGCTTTGAAACTGCAATAATCATAATAAGAGTACTAATGAGTGAAAATCCCATTATGATTGAAAAGCATTTCATATCAAAAATACTCACAACAAGATTTCTAAAATAGATTGTTGAAAGACTAAGTCTGTACGCATTGAAAAAAAGAATGGCTACAAAGATCCCCATCATTACAAATTTATAAGCGAAGTTATAAATTCTTCCAGCAGTTGAAAACCACCCTGTAATAAAAATGCCACTAAGTAGAACCAGGATATTAAAGCAAAGATCCACAACGAAATTTATATTGCTCAGCTCACTAAAGAAATCATTTCTTATTCTCAAAAAGAAAATGCCTGTAATCATTATCAAAAATAAAACGATTAAATACTTAATTGCAAAAACATTCGGAGAAGATTGTTTTTTTACTGGTCTTAAGTTAGTTGCAAGATTTTTAATTAAATCTTCTGAACTCATACACTCTCCTGCACTTTCTGTTGTAAAAACTTAAGTGCGCGATGGATACTCACTTTGATATCACTGCAGGAGTATCCTGTTTTTTTCTCCACTTCTTCGACTGAGAAGCCTTGAAGCTTAATCATCACTAAAATTTCACGCTGTTTTTCAGGTAATAAATTGAATAATTGCTCTACATCATAATGAGTGCCAAATTCAGTTACAACCGAAATATCAAAGGCCATTAATTCATCTTCCGTAGAAAGCGACACTGACGAATAAACATTTTTTTTATTTCGTCTAAAATAATCTATTACCTTATATCTCGCTATCGCATACATCCATGGTAGAAAAAATTGTGTTTCATCAAAAGCAGATCTTTTATGATGAATTGCAAGTAGCACCTCTTGTACAACATCATCCTGACCGCCAAAACTTTTCAGCCCCAGTCTCGTAAATGAATTGTCTACAAACTGCTTAACCATGACCTGCACCTTTTGAAGTAGGATTACATAGCTAGTACCATCACCGTCTTGGGCCTTTCTCATTAATAAGGAAAGCTCGGTCTCATCAGCTGAATACGAAAGACCTTTATGTACCATTCGTTCAATCCTTTAAAAGGTTACATGAATCTCTAATGACCTAATATTATGAGTAAATAAAAATAAAGTCACCGTATTTGTAACTAAATTTAATCTACTGGCGAATGTCTCTTTAGGAACTCAAAATTGTCATTAAAAAGGAGACTATTATGACGAAATCAAATCTTTTCTTAAGTGCTGCGGTAGTGGGAATTTTAAGTGCAGGAGCTGCTCAAGTTTCACTTGCTGCTGACTCAAAAATGGAAGCTTCTCCAAAAGGTCATTGCATGGGTGCTAATGCTTGTAAAGGGCATGGCGGATGCAAGCAAGAAGGAAAGAATGAATGCGCTGGTAAAAATGGTTGTAAAGGAAAAGGCTTTGTTGAAAAAACTAAAGCTGAATGTGATGCACTAGCAAAAACTGATAAAGGTGTTCATTTTGAAGCTGCTAAAAAAATGTAATTAGCAATTTTTTGATTCAGGAGTGTGAGATGAAAAATAATTTAAGCATAGGTCTTGGTCTTCGATCATCTCACTACTCCTATATTTTGAAAAATCTTCCTAAGGTTGACTGGTTTGAAGCGATTTCTGAAAATTATCTCGATTTAGATTCAGCTTCAGGTGAGCTTAAGAAAACGATTCCCCTAACAAATTTACTCAAGATTAGGGAGCACTATCCTATTGCCTTGCATGGGGTTTCACTTTCAATCGGCTCTACTAATCCTTTGAATAAAATATATCTTCAAAAATTAAAAGCTCTTATTGAGGCTGTTGATCCTCTTTGGGTCTCTGATCATATTTGCTGGACAGGTGTGAATCAGGAAAACTTACATGACCTCCTCCCTCTTCCCTACACGCAAGAAACAATTGATCATGTTGCCAATAAAATTTTACAGGTCCAGGATTTTTTAAAACGTCCGATGGTTTTTGAAAATGTTTCTGCCTATCTGTCTTTTAAGCATTCAGAAATGAGTGAGTGGGAATTTATTCGTGAAATAGTGAAAAAAACAGATTGTGAAATTCTTCTTGATGTTAATAATATTTTTGTCAGTTCAAAAAATCAAAATTTCGACCCTATTGAGTTCATAAAAACTCTCCCTAAAGAATATATCAGAGAGATGCATCTTGCAGGACATTCATCCAGTGGAAGTATGTTGATAGACACACATGACGGCCCTGTATGCCATGAAGTTTTATCTTTGTACCAAGAAACTTTAAATATCGTAGGTAAAATCCCTACACTCATTGAATGGGATGATAAAATTCCAGAATTCCTTATCCTCGAAAATGAAATAGAAAATGTATTAAAAATATGGAATCAGGAGAAGGCAAATGAATAAGTCATCCTCTCCTACATTGAAAGAAATGCAATTCTGGCTAAAAGATATTCTTACGAATCCAAAAGGTGTCAGAGAAGCACTCTCCGAATCAAATCAATGGATAGATTTTATAAATTCTGATGAAACGTCAAATAGTTCAAGGCTTGATATATATGCTGAAGCTTATTTCGCTCGTATCCTTGAAGCATTTACAATTGATTTTCCTATAACAGCTTTTGTTTTAGGAGAAGATCAATTTGCAAAGCTTGTAGCTGAATATTTAAAACTTTATCCTTCAACAGAAACCAATTTAAACAATATAAGTAAATGCCTTGTGCCTTTTATTAAAATCTATTCTAAATCTAGTGCGATTCACGATATTGTTACATTAGAAAGATTGGCACTTGAATCTTTCTATTCACCTATAGATCCAATATTTGAACCTCAGTCTTTATCTGCATTAAAAGAATCTGACTGGGAAAATATTAAGTTTAGTTTAAATTCATCTCTTAAGCTCATCTCTTCTTCCTGGCCACTGGAAGAGCTATGGCAAAAAAGACATGAAATGCACAATATCGTCATAAAAGAAAGTGAAACACAAAATCACTATCTAATTGAGAGAATTTCTCATCACATAAATTTATCAAAAATAAGCAGGACTCAATTTCTGATTTTACAAAAAATAAGCGAAGGAGAACGACTCTCTTCAATCGGAGAGGAGGCCACTTCTATTGGTGAAGAAGACATTTCAATTTTATTTGCCGAATGGATGCAAAAGTCTTATTTAAAAAATTATTATTTCTAGGAGTCTTAAATGAAATCCCTAAAGCTTAACGACATTTTTTTTCTCCTTATTCGCATTACGATTGGGATTGTCTTTATCCAAAGTGGATGGGGAAAGATTCATAACATCGAAAAAGTTATCGGCTATTTTACAGAGTTAAAAATTCCTCTCCCTATTTTTTCAGCACATCTTACAGCATGGACAGAGCTGATTGCTGGTCTATTTATATTTGTTGGTTTTTTTACGAAAATTTCTTCAATATCAATTTTTATTGTAATGTTTGTAGCTATTTTAACTACTCAAATAGCAAATCTAGAAAACTGGTCAGATATACTTGGTACAATTGAATTCTTGTATGCATTACTGTGCTTGGGGTTAATTTTAATTGGCGCAGAGAAGTTGTCTGTTGATCAACTCATTAAAACAAATACTAAACATAGCATTTTTCATCTGCTCTAGGTTAAGAGCTGGTGGTCAACAGCAAAAAATAATGTTCTAAATTAAATATTGTAAGAACTAGCAATACCAACAAGTAGCGCCACGTCGCACTATTTTCAAATTAGAATCTGTACACATTTATTAGGTGTATCTATAAAAAATCAGCTCATGAAATTTATCATAATACTTTTGAACTTTCATCGGTTCTAAAACGGTTCTAAAATTCTTAAAAATGGGTAAAAACCGAACATTGTGGATATCTATTGTGAATCTAGAACTTGTTGTTAAGGCTATGATTTGATAGTCTTTTTTTGATAATTATAATGATCTGTTGTGATAGCAAAAAAGTAAAGCCGTGCTTCTCGTCTCGGGCACCATTTTTTATATCATCTTAACATCATTAATTTTTTTTTGCTAATACATCCTCCAAGGGTTAATACGGGGCTAAAAAAGCAATTCAAAACCTCAAGTCGAAAACTTGACACCATTTCAGTAAACTATCTTTTGAATCGATTGGAAATTTTATTAAAAGCTGAAGTTAAATTGTAAAAAACGACAGTGAAACTGCAAATAATTAAGGTCCAATGAACAAAAAATGCAATCACTGAATTGCTAAAATCCCACCAGTCTAATGACATTTGTGGAGTTGCCCCTGTCAAACCGGACCACTTAGCCAGCTAATGTTTTCTCATTTTCCCGTCTAAATTGTCTCGGACTTTTCATCTTCAGCCCCTTGTGAGGAGCATTTTCATTATAATCTTCAAACCATTTTTCAAGTTGCCCCATTACTGTGGCCGCATCTTTTAAATCACCAAACCAAACATAGTCGCGTTTAAAAGTCTTCACGAGTGCTTCTGCCACTCCATTTGATTCTGGACTGTATGCAGGTGTCGTTCGCACATCAAAACCGATTGAGCGGGCAAATTTGACTGTCTCGTGACTAGTGTATTGAGGACCGTTATCCGAAAGCCATTGCACACGATGAGGTAGATAATCTATTTTTCCAAATCGAGTCTCAAGGCAATCAACCATAAGATCTCTAATTGCGGCACCATCAATTCCAATTGTCGAAGCAACGTAACTCATAACTTCACGATCACAAGTATCAAGAGCAAAAGCAACATGCACTCTATCACCATTAAAACATTGGATCGTAAAACAAACAGAGCACCAACGAGTATTACTTTTAAGAGTGATTACTTGTCCGTCATGAGTTTGTGTTTTCTTTTTATCATAACGAGCGAGAAGCAAATCATTGGCCTTCATTATTCGATAAACTCGTTTGTGATTCACTCTATTATTACCAATAGAAACCAGTTCAGAGCAA
The DNA here is from genome assembly GCA_964016365.1 of uncultured Bacteriovorax sp. Lineage (GTDB taxonomy): Bacteria > Bdellovibrionota > Bacteriovoracia > Bacteriovoracales > Bacteriovoracaceae > Bacteriovorax. The sequence continues at coordinate 5,181 of CAXHHE010000203.1, forward strand.
AGTAATGCTGTTACTCTGCGATATCCATAGGTCGGTCTTTCAGCGACAATTACTTTTATCTTTGAAAGCAAAAACTCGTCTTCGAAATTTTCATTTTTGGGTGGTTTAATCTCTTCTTTTATTTGTTCCGTGATATTGCTTCTTGCGACTTCCAGTGTCTCAGCAATTTGCCTCACTGAAAATCCTCCATTCCGAGCAATGGTGCACGCGAGATCAGTTTTTTTTCGCGACCAATGCGAACTGCTTCTTTGAGAATCTCATTTTTAAGAGTGGCCTTACCAAGAGCTCTTTCAAGTTCTCTTATTCGTGCAAGCGCCCTTTTATACTCTGATTCAGAAACAACTTCCTCTTCCGCTCTTACAGCTGTAACAGCACCGTTCTCCATACATCTCCTCCAATAAAATAATTGTGAAGGAGAAATTCCGTTTTGTCTCGCAACTGATGATACAGATTGCCCTGGTTTAAAAGTTTCTTCAATCAAGCTCATTTTTTCTTCCTCTGACCATTTTCGGCGTCTTTGAACACCGATGATGACCTTAGGACTAGTCATAGTACTAGTCGTACTCATAGTAGTTAACCTCCGTTATGAAGCTAACTTAGTGGACCGGTTCTATGTGGGTCTATCACAATTCATAATCTCCCTTTTGTTATTAATAGCACAGAGTGATTCATTTAGATTTTGGAGGCAATTACAGGGGGAAGGTCACTATTAGGTTCTTTACCCCAGGAACTGAACAAGCATCTCATCCTGTATCAGAAGAAAAAGTAGGCCTTATTTTTATTTGCTCTAAATGGATTGCTACGAAATGGATGAGGCAGGGAAATATAGTGGCTAATTGGGCATAAAAAACGCGAGAGAGCACGTTTATCATGGTCTCTCGCTTATAAAAAAACTAGGTTCTATTTTGCGACGTTAACGTCACATAGAAATAAAGTATTTTGATCTAATTTTTCAGATGATTTTGAAAAATAAACATTTACTTCAGCAATTTGCCCCGGAACCAATTCATTGTTTTTAACTTCTACAACGATTGTGTTCTTGTCTGCATTTTTGCCTTCAAATATAGAGATTGCTGAACCAGACTCTCCTTCATTGTATCTTAGCGTTGCTACACTTGAAGAAAGTGTAGAAGAGTCTCTTAAAATTGGTGAGAAAACCATTTTTCCTGAATCGCTACTAATCTCTAATTTATAAACTGAATGTGAGTTTTGGTCATTACACACTAAAGATGTGTTTGCCATTGCACTAAAAGACAAAATTGCTGTTAAAACAAAAAGAAACTTCTTCATAATTCACCTCATTTTTTTGTCCTTAATACGAAGAAATACACACTTACTCAAGGGCCAAATTTTAAGCCTGTCTCTTATACACATCTCCGAGCCCACGAGACGCTCAGTTATC
>CAXHHE010000204.1:0-6521 GCA_964016365.1 uncultured Bacteriovorax sp.
GTCTTATTAAGACACAAAAGATGGCCTTTGTTGGGGGCTACCCGGTAGGGCTTCCGATTAAGCTTCAGGCCACTCAATCTGCTTCTTATAATTGCCTCAATACAGTTTTTCATTTTAAAGATGAGGTCCCTAAGCTTCTTCAAGGGAAAAAATGTGTTTTCACTTCACCGATTAAAATCGGAACAGAAAGACCATTCTGGGAAGTGTACTTCGAGGGGAAAACGGCCACTTTCAATATGATTATGGCCAAAAAAGAAGGGACAAAAATCGATTTTATCCGCGAGAGAGTTAAAAGTATTCTGATGGATGACCTCAACTTTCTATTTCCGGAATACACCTTCGAGCTAGTGGATACAAAAATGAAATTCACGCTCGACGTTTTTATCGAAGATAAAGACTACAACGCTTATAAGAGAACGGAAGCGGGCTTTAGAAAGAAGATCACTGGTGTGCTGGAAGACAGTGCCCCTCTTTTAATTTCCCGTCTTAAAAACGTGCTCTATTTTGGCCCATATAATGAAGATTCTTTGGGGACTTTTTCGTCTCTGATTGAAATCAAGCGCTGGCAGGAGTCCTTGTGAGAAACCAAAAAGGGCAGACAGCAGTGGAGTACATTCTGCTTCTGGTGGTGGTTACGGCCATCGTGACCTCGCTTTTTGGCTATATAAGAACCAGGTACTTAGGTAATATCGACCAGTGCTCTAACCCCTCGAATAAAGGTAAGCTCCTTTGTAAAATCAATAGTTACGTGCAGCCAACAGGTGGCAAAAAACGTTACCAATATTTCCCGTTTAAGAAGTAAACAACCTTCTGTAATCTTTTCACGCTTTGCATAAAATTAATGTGATTCATCCTCAGTCTGCTAAACTCGTGGCGTTAAGTATAATTTGGCATATTAATGATTAAGGCCAGGCTACCCCCGAAGTGCTTAGGTCTATACATGAGGAGAAGTTATGAAACTTAAGGTGGAAAACAAAAGATTAACGTTTATGAGCTTGTTTTTAGCTACAGCTTTAATTGCAGCAACAGCTCACACTGCTCCACTACGTGCTCAAGACGATGTTCTTGATGATGCAGAAGACGCTTTAGCTAACGGTGACGCTCTGGACATGGACCAGATTGAAATCGAAGGAAAGCTATCTCCTTCTGAACTTCTAAAGAGAAGAAGAGAAAAACTAGAAGAAAGAAATAAGCTAATGGTTGAAAAGAAAATTGAAGATATTCGCGTGAAGCAAGAAATTGCTTTAACAAATAAACTTCAAGGTGCTTTCAATAACAGCTTAAACAACTTAAACGAAGATAAAGTTCAAACAACTCAAGCGGCCCCTGCTCCAGTTGCACCGGCACCTGTTGCACCAGCTCCAGTGATTGAAACAAGAATCGTTGAAGTGCCAGCTCCAGTAGTAAAAGAAGAAAAGAAATCAAAAGTGATTCCTTCTCTTGGAATCAGCAACATTAAAGGTGACAGAATTGACCTTCAGTCAAACGTATCTTTTGGTGTTAATGCTGAAACAATGATTCTTCCACAGGTTTCTGTTGGTTTAGGTCTTAACTATGCAACAATGGATCTTTCAGATGTTGCTAACGAATATGTAAACACAGGTTATAACTACAACTATAACACTGGTTATTACGGAACTTATGGTTCAGGAAGAGCGATGAAGTTCACAAAGCTGGTGATTGAAGCGACAGGGAAATTCTTCTTTACTGAAGACTCGAAATTTAAGCCATATGCTGGAGCAGGTTTAAGCTTTAACCGTACAGGTCTAAAGTATGATAACAACACAGCATATAACAGTGGATATGTTAACTTTGGTAACGAGGAGCTTTCTTCATCAGCTTTCGCAGGATCTGCTAAGTTAGGTGCTGAATTCGATATCTCTGAGACGATTGGATTAAACCTTGACCTGTCATACACAAAGAACATTACTTCAGGGATTTCAAAATCTGCTGGAACGGTTTCAACTAACCCAGACCAAGGGCGTTTAGAGAACATCTCTAAAGAAATCGAAGATGGTGATGTAACTGCAGTTCAAGCTGGTTTAGTTATCAGATTCTAACCAACAAACTTCTGACGAAAATCTAATAAGAGCGGGCTTCATTTGAAGCCCGTTTCTTTTGCTCCAGTATTAAAATTTTCCCTCTCAAACATTCCTTTCTAAAATCCATAAGACACTATAGAATTATTAGCATATTAATCTTAATTGCCGCCAATTCATGGAGAGAATTTTATGTCAATGAGAGATGTCTACATCGTCGATGGAAAAAGAACGCCACAAGCAAAAGCAGGCCTTGATTTAAAAGATGTGCAAGCGCCTTACTTAGGAGCTTACTTAGTTAAGCACTTAATTGACAACACAGACATCCCGACAGACCAGGTTGATGAAGTGATCTTCGGAAACACTGGAACTCCAGCAAAATACCCAAACGTCGGTCGCGTGATTGCTCTTGAAGCAGGATTAGATAAAAAAACTTCTGGTTACTCAGTTCATAGAAACTGTGCTTCGGGAATGGAAGCCGTTGCTCAAGCGTATTTAAAAATCGCTTCGGGAAGATGTGATGTAATCGTCGCCGGTGGTGTGGAGTCGATGTCGCAGATGCCGCTAATGTACAACAAAGAGATGACTGAACTTTTTGCAAAATTAATGAAAGCAAAAACAATGGGAGAGAAACTCTCAGCAATGAGCGCGTTTCGTCCGCACTACTTAACTCCAATCGTAGCTATCGAACAAGGTCTGACGGATCCTTTCTGTGGACTAAACATGGGGCAAACAGCAGAGCTTCTGGCAAGAGAGCTTAAAATCACTCGCCAAATGCAAGATGAGTACGCTAACAACTCTCACGCAAAAGCCGCTCAAGCGACAAAAGAAGGAAAATTTAAAGATGAAATCCTGCCAATCACAATTGGTGGATCATTAAATAAACTTTTAACTGATGACGTTGGTCCTCGCGCAAACTCAACAGTTGAAGGCCTTGGCAAAATGAAGCCATACTTCGATAAAAAATCAGGAACAGTCACTGTCGGTAACAGCTGTCCAATCACTGATGGTGGATCAGCTCTTCTTTTTGTATCTGAAGAGGCCGTTAAAAAATACAACTTAAAGCCAATTGCTAAAATGACTGACTACCACTTCCACGGGCTAGAGCCTGAGAGAATGGGAATGGGGCCGCTTCTAGCGATGGATGGAGTCATGAAGAGAACAAACCTGAAGCTTTCAGACTTTGATCTGTTTGAACTTAACGAAGCTTTCGCTGCTCAAATCCTGGCAGTTGGGATTGGTCTAAAAGAGAAAGAAGTGGCCGCACGTTTTGGATTAGATCACGCTTGGGGAGAGTTAGACTGGAGTAAAGTCAACGTCAACGGCGGAGGGATCGCTCTTGGTCACCCGGTTGGATCAACTGGATCAAGATTAGTGGTGACGTTAATTCACGAGCTAAGAAGAAGAAAAGGGAAGTACGGTCTGGCGTCGCTTTGTATCGGTGGTGGTCAAGGTGGAGCTGTTGTTGTCGAAAACCTGGTTCGTTAATTCATAAAAAGAGAGAAGTATATGGCAAATAATAAAATCAGCTTAGAGTATAAAAATGATATCGCTTACATTGGTTTTGGCCTCAACAGTACAAAGTCAATGACGACACTTGATATTGAAACGATGATGGAGCTAATGGAAATCGTCGAAGAGCTTCACACAAAAGGGGCAGCGCTTAAAGGTGCGATCTTCTTTTCTCATAAAGAGAACTGTTTTCTTGCCGGTGCAGACATTAACCTGATTGCCAGCATGAGAACAGAAGCAGAAGCGGCCGATGGAGCTGAGCGCGGACAAAATATTTATAACCGCATTGAAGATCTTCAGATTCCAACTGTTGTGTGCGTGGATGGTGTGTGTTTAGGTGGAGGTCTTGAACTTTCACTTTCATGTAAGGCCATCATTGCTTCAAACTCATCAAAGACTTCTCTTGGTCTTCCTGAAGTTAAGCTTGGTTTAATCCCAGGTTTCGGAGGAACATACCGTCTTCCAAGAAAAATCGGTCTTCCAAATGCTCTGGATATGATTTTAACTGGAAAAACTCTTCGCGCTGATAAAGCAAAGAGAATTGGATTAGTTGAAGAAGTTTACCCACGCGAAAACCTTTTAGCGATGGCGCCAAATTTCTTTAACAGAAAAGCAAAGCCTCAATCAATTAAAGAATCAATGACTGAACTTGCGACAGAAAACTTTGTCACAAGAAAAATCATTTTCCAAAAAGTGCGTGAGAGTGTTTTAAAGAAAACAAATGGCTTTTATCAAGCTCCGCTAAAAATCCTGGACGTCATGGATTCAGGAATGATGAAAGGGCGCACGAGCTATTTAGCCAGTGAAGCTCAGGCCTTTGGTGAGCTTGCCATTAGCGAGCAAAGTAAAAATCTTCAGCACATTTATTTCATGTCGGAAGCCGTTAAAAAATATAACGGTCCAAAATCGACAAAAGCTCTTCCTGTGCTTTCTCGTGGAGCGGCCCTTGGTGCCGGGACAATGGGAGGAGGGATTGCGTGGCTGATGGCCGAAGCGGGAATGCAGCCGATCATGAAAGACTTAACGACAGACGCGCTTAACTTAGGTCTTAAGCAGTCTTCACAAAACTTCCAGGGTGCGCTTAAGAGAAAGAAGATTACTCCTGATGAGTTTGAAAGAAAACAACGATCAATCACGGCTCAGCTTGATTACTCAGGTTTCAAAAAAATTGACCTGGTGATTGAAGCCGTTGTTGAAAACATGGATATCAAGAAGAAAGTTTTTGCTGAAACAGAAAAACAAGTTCACCTTGAGACTCTTTTAACAAGTAACACGTCTTCACTATCGGTGCAGGAAATGTCAAAGGCCCTGGAGCGCCCTGAGCGCTTTGCGGGACTTCACTTCTTTAACCCGGTTCACTTAATGCCACTGGTGGAAATTATTATCCACGATAAGATTGCTCCAGAGACGATTGAAGCTCTTCACAAGTGGGTTTTAAGAGTGAAGAAAACTCCGGTTATCGTCAAAGACGGTCCGGGATTTTTAGTTAACAGAATTCTTATGCCATACCTAAACGAAGCAGGATACCTGTTAGAAGAAGGTGTGAGTGTTAAAGACCTTGATCAGGCAGCATTAAATTTCGGTATGCCAATGGGGCCAGCAAGACTTCTGGACGAAGTTGGTATCGACGTTGCGGTTAAGGTTGGTAAAGTTATGCACGACGGTTTAGGAGCGCGCGCTTATCCTTCAAAAATGTCAGGGAAGCTTTCTGAGAAGAATTTCCTTGGTAAAAAGACGTCGAAAGGATTTTACCTTTATGATGAAAAAGGAAAAGTGACAGGTCCAAACCCGGAAGTGGAAGAGCTTCTGCCAAAAGAAAAAAAGAAAATGAGCGAGTCTGAACTTCAGATGAGACTTTTCCTTCCAATGATCAACGAAGCAGCGGCCATCCTAAAAGACGGAATTGTTGAAACAGCAGCTGACGTTGACCTAGGGCTTATCTTCGGTATCGGTTTCCCTCCATTCAGAGGCGGGCTGTTGCGTTACGCTGACAGCGAGGGATTAGATAAAATCCTGGGCGCTTTAAAGAATTTTAGTGAAACAGTAGACCGCGAACGCTATACTCCTAACTCATACTTAACGGACCTGGTGGAAACAAAAACCACCTTTTATGAGAAAGCGAAGTAGTGTTTGTAACGTATCTTAAGTATTTTTTCTTTTACATCATTTCTGCTAAAAATCGCCAACGATTGCTGATTCTCTCAGTCGTTGGCCTTTTTCTTTCTTCTTTTGCCTTAATTGTCCTTCAAAGCACGATGGGCGGACTCCAAAACAGTTTAATGGTGCGTTCAAAATCCGTTTTAGGAAAGGCGACGCTTTATTATAAGGCCCCAAAAAACGACCCTAGCTACGAGAAGCTTTTTAAAATCTTAGACGGTAAAAAGGCCCTTTATAGCAAAGAATACGAAATCGAACTTCTGCTTCGATACCAGACTTTTATTACGCCGGTTCTGGTTCATGGGATTGACCAGAATGGATATGTGCCAGATCTTTTACGTGTTGAACTTCAAAGTAGTGCAAGTCAAAAAAAAGTTGATGCCATTATGCCGATTGAACTCGCTTATAAAGTGGGTGTCGCACCTCCTGAAACACTGACGATGATTTCTCCGGCCCACGTTGATGATCTTCTAGGGGATGTCCCAAGAAGTCAGTCTATTCAGGTTGAGCGCACGATTTCTACCGAAGTTCCAGAAATTGACCTCTACCATATTTGGGTGAGGCTTCCTCTTGTTCAGAATTTAATTCAGTCGCACCTGATTAACCGCGTCCGCATTTATAGCGACATGGATTTTAAAGAGCTGCGCTCACTCCTTCCTTCAGGCATTCAGCTTAAAACGTGGGAAGAGGAGAACGCCACTTTAGTGTGGGCCTTAAAACTTGAAAGCACTGTGATGATCTTTCTTTTTGCGGCCATGAGTTTACTTGCTGTCTCTTATACACATCTCCGAGCCCACGAGACGCTCAGTTATC
>CAXHHE010000205.1:0-6499 GCA_964016365.1 uncultured Bacteriovorax sp.
GCCTTTACCTGTCAAAATGTAGAGTCGTTTAGGCGGAACTTTCATATTAATTGAAAGTGTACATTCCAAGGATCAGAAGTTTCATATATGAGCCTTCCAGATCTGGACCGTTTTCTTGTCTAACATCAAATGGGTCGTGATAGTGGGCGATAACACCTACTGTGGCCTGGCTATTAAGTCTTAATTCAACTCCGGCACCAAGGTTCATACCGAAGACTAGTTGTTCGCGTGTCTTGGTTAAAACGCCATTAATGTTTCTTGTCGCGCTCGGCTCATAAAAGCCAAATCCACCAAGAACAAAAGGTGAGAAGGCATCAAATTGGAAACCCTTCCCTTTAATTGAAAGCGCTAGTCCTTTAATAGTGACGTCGCGGTTTAAGTATTTGTGTTTTGACCAGTGCAGGTTGGCCATAAAGTCAAAAGAGTAGCTGGCAGAGTAGTTGTAATAAAGATCAGGAGTGATCTTATCCGTCCCGTGATCGTGGAAATCAGAGCGAAGAAACGTCTGACCTACACCAATACCAATAGAGTGCTTATTAATCTCATCTGGGATGCGAGAGTCACTGGCAGAAGGAATGTTGTTGTTAACTTTTTTGGCGCTTTCTTCGCCGGTGAGCACATGGATATTTGGCTTGATTTGTTTTTCCTGAGCCTGGGCGAGAGAAACAAAAACACCCGCCATAAAGACGGGTGTCATAAGAACTATTTTTAAAATGTTGTTTAGCATTAAGTACCTTTAGTTTAAGAGGGAACTAATGCTTAAATTTTAGTTTAAAGTAGTTGTAGTTTCAATAGCAGAGTTTTCATTGTTCATGAAAGGTGCTTTGAACTCAGAAACTTCACCACCAAGCTTCTTTTCTAGAGCTTTGATGTGTCCTGTGAATGTTCCTTCTTCTGAGCGGATTACACGCTTAAGAAGTTCAACATCTCCAGCTCTAGTTGATTTTTTCTCTTGATCAAAAAGAAGTTGGATTTGAGTGATGTAAGTGATGTCATTCTTAGTTTTGTTGTCGATAACTTGGATTTCGTTACCTTCGCGAATGATTTGTGCGATCTCTTCTAGAGTCACGTAACAGCTCTGGTGAGTGTCATAAAGTTTTCTGTTTTGGTAACGCTTAATGATTCTTACGTCGCTCATACTAATTTCCCCTATTTTATCGAGAACCTTTTTAATTGGTTCTCAGAATATTGGTTTTAAGGCTTTATGCCGTAAACTTTCTATCACAAAAAAAAAGCACAGAATCTCGGTTTCGCAATATTAAGTACTTTTTTCACTAAACCTTTAGACTACCTTTTTTTCTTTTGAAAATCGGGTACTTAGGGTGCATTCCAAACGAAATGGTGCCCTCCTAAGGCTTAGCGAGCCAAGAAATAACAACATTGATTTGATGCTGTCAAACATTTCCCAAACAATTTTTGCTGTTCTTTTTAAATTTTTTTAATAATGCAATTAAATCAAGTATTAGGAGTGATGCGAAAAAATGGCCGCTTTGCTTCTAAATCCTAGTTTTATTTAAAGCTCATGGGGGCAGAAGTCGATGAAGTTTCGAGGGAGATTATTTCCTCGACTGCGATGGATATCAGCCTATGCGCACTTTAAGATTTTCACTTTTGGCCATTCTTTTAACATTCATTTCATGTTCACAGATGACGTATTCTCCTAAGGGCGAAGCGTATAAAGAAATTAAATTTAATCCCACTGCAGAACTTGGAATTAAGAATGGCGATCTCAAAGAGATGGTGGAAAGCGCTCTTAAAGTGGGAGGAAAAGCTCCAGAGTATCTGGCCACTGATTTATTCATCAAAGGAAACGATGCTTCGATTCGCGGAGATTTTCAAACCGCGGGAATTATCTTTAGAGCAGTCAGTGAACTGCAGCCCGATGATCTTTATGTGAAAAGAAAACTGGCTTATGAGCTTATTCGTTCAGCAAAAGAGCCAGACTTAAAAGAAGCAGAAAAAATCCTGGAAACTGTTTTTAAAAAAACAGATTCTAAAGATGAAACTGTCGGTCTTATTTTAGGAAGTGTTCATTCTTCATTGGAAAAAACGAAAGAAGCCCGTGCTGTTTATCAGCGCCTTTTAGCGGTTAATCCCAATTCAGAGGAAGCGTGTTTATACCTTACTCGATCTTATGTGGCAGATAAAATGTTTAAGGAAGCGCACTCGCTTTTAAGTAGCTGTGAAAAGCGCTCACCTGATAGTCCTGTCTTTTCATTTTTCCGCGGAAGAATGGAGTACGACAGAGGAAATAAAGCCGTTGCTCAAGCACACTTTGAAAAATCATTAAAAATTGATCCTACATACTCGCAAGCGGCAATGGCGATTGGCGCTCTTTATGAAGAAAAAGAGCAGTTTGCTAAAGCGCTTAAAGTTTATAAGAAGTTTGTAGATAATGAAGAAAACGCCGGCAACACCCAGGTGCTCTCGCGCATGGTGACGGTGATGTTCTCAATGGAAAAAACAGCAGAGGTTCTGCCCTATGCTGAGACATTAGTTTCTTTAGATAATGCGGATTTGAACTTAAAGGTTCGTCTGGGATTATTGTACTCGGATATGGAACGCTATGATGAAGCGGCTAAACTTTTTAAAGATGTTTTAGAAGTTGTGCCTGAGTCGGATAAAGTTCTTTACTATCTTGGGGCCCTTCACCAGCAAACAAACCAGCCGGCAGAAGCGATAATGTATTTTAAGCGCATCGGTGCAAGTAGTCCGCTGTTTGGCGACGCTGGACTTCAAGTTGGACAGATTATGGGCGTGCGTGCGCGCGAAGAATTTGTTCAAGGCAAAGTTGATTCTATGAAGACCTTTAACCAATTCGTTGATGGAAGAGTAAAAGAGAATCCGGAAATGACGATGGAGCTTAAAATGCTTCAGGCGAGTTTCTTTGAAGACACTTTCCAATACAAAAATGCAATTGCCACTTTATCGTCTTTAAAGGAGCACAAGAATTTTACAGAAAGCCATAGCTATTACCTGGCTTCGATTATGGAAAAAGACGGACAGTATAATGAAGCTAGAAAACTAGTGCAGGTGATTGTAGACAAAGATCCAAACAATGCTCATGCGCTTAACTTCTTAGGTTACTCCTATCTAGAAAGAAATGAAAAAATGGATGTGGCCTTCGAATATATTTCGAAAGCTGTTTCATTAAGACCGGATGACGGGTATATTAGAGACTCACTTGCATGGTATTTTTACCAGACAGGCAAATACCACGAAGCTTTAGCAGAAGCGAGAAAGGCCATCGAGTTAGTCAAAGGTGATCCCACGATCACGAAGCACCTCGGAATGATTTATCAGCGTCTGCACAATTATGATAAAGCAAAAATGTATCTGACTGAAGCGCTAAAGAGTGCTCAGGCAAAAGCAGAGAGAGAAGACGTATTAAGACTTTTAGAAGATGTGGAAAAAAGCAGATTACCGGCCTCTATTCCTTAGGGCTTGGCTGTTTATTATTTCTTCTAGCTTCTTGTGCGACAGAAACTCCAAAATCAGCGGCCGATTTTCAAACCGAATTCCAAAAAATTTGTGTAGAGGGAAGTGGAAACGGCCGCATCGAGCTTTTATCTACTAAACATATTTTTTCTTACGAATCTCAGATTTCACGAAAAGAAAACAGGTTCGATTTAGTGTTAGATTTTCCTGTTATCGGCGAGAGAGAGCTTGCGTTATCTCTTGATCCAGAGTTCGTAAACCGTACGATTAAAAATTCTGAGATTACTGAGCTTTTAAAAGATCAATTAGGCGAGAGAACTGACAAGGCAAGAATAGCTAAGAGCATTGAAGAGTTCTTTGTTTTTGCTTCTGATTTCATGCGCTTCAAAGCGGCGAAGGTTTATCCTAAACATTTTTCGGCCAGCTTTTCTGACAACCATTTCATTATGGAGCGCACTACACCTTCATATAGATTTGTTGTTGATAACTCGGTTCCTAACCAAAAATTCTATGAGAGAGTCGTCTTTAAAATCTTCGTAAAAGACCTCTCAAATGATCCCATTTTGACACTGTTTTTAGTCCCTAAAGAATGCGACATGTAAGTATTGTGACGCATTAAAAAAAAATCCCAAAAAAAATGACAAATGCAGAGAATCATAGATATAAATAAAAGTCCGACCATTTTATTTTGTTAATCGAGGATTTTTAAATGAAAATGCGAAACATCTTATTGGCCCTGTCTGTTGCTGCAGCGACTGTATTAACTGGCTGTGCAAAAAAACAAGACGCGAGTGAACGCGTTCTTAACATCGTGAGCCCTGCTGAAATTAAAGGTTACGATCCGATTATGTCGGACGATCTTTACTCTGGTAGAGAGATCGCAAAAATCTATGAAGGCTTACTAGCATATCATTACCTAAAAATGCCGTATGAGCTAATTCCTAACCTTGCTGAAGCAATGCCGGAAGTTTCTAAAGATGGTATCACTTACACTTTCAAAATTAGAAAAGGTGTTCTATTCCAAGACGACGCTGCTTTCCCTAATGGAAAAGGTAGAGAAGTGGAAGCATCTGACTTCGTTTACTCAATCAAGCGTCTTGCTGATTCAAAAAACCAGGCGAGCGGATGGTGGATCCTTGATGGAAAACTTAAAGGTCTAAACGAGTGGCGCGATAAAAACGCTAATCTTCCAGCGACTAACTACGATGAAGAAGTTGAAGGTCTAAAGGCCCTTGATAAATATACACTTCAATTCAAACTAGCGAAGCCATTCCCGCAATTCCTATACTCTCTGGCAATGGGATTCACTTCAGTAGTTTCTAAAGAAGTTGTAGCGAAGTACGGAAAAGAGTTCATCAACCACCCGGTTGGAACTGGACCATACGTTCTTCCAAAGTTCGACCAAGGTAAACGTATCGTTTACACAAAGAACCCAACTTTCAGAGAAAAGTTCTACCCAAGTGATGCTTCTCCAGAATACCAAAACCTTCTAGGGGATGCTGGAAAGAAACTTCCACTTGTTGATAAAGTTATCGTGCACGTAATGGTTGAATCTCAACCAGCATGGTTAAAGTTCAACAAAGGTGAAATCGATTACTTTGGTGTTCCAAAAGATAACTTTGCAACTGCAGTTAAAGACAACAAGATCTCAGGTGAGCTTGCTGATAAAGGAATCGTTCTTACGATCTCTCCACAGCTTGACGTTACTTACACAAGCTTTAACTACGACAACAAACTTTTCCACAACACGAACCTAAGAAGAGCTATGTACCTTGCTTACGATGAAGCAAAGGCTAACGAACTATTCTACAACAACACAGCTTTCCCAGCTCAATCTATCGTTCCTCCTGGAATTGCTGGTAACGATCCAGCTTACAAAAACCAGTGGAAAGGACCAAACATTGAACTAGCTAAGAAGACTCTTGCAGCTGCAGGATACCCAGAAGGAAAAGGTCTTCCAGAAATCGTTTACGACATCCCAGATTCGACAACATCTCGTCAGATGGGTGAATACTTCCAAAAGCAAATGGAGCAAATCGGAATCAAAATCAAGATCTCTGCTTCTCCATGGCCAGAATTCCAAGCTAAGCTTAAGAAGAGATCAGGACAAATGTTCGGTATCGCATGGGGAGCAGATTACCCAGATGCTGAAAACTTCCTACAACTTTTCTACGGACCAAACTCAGCACCAGGTGCTAACAGCTCAAACTACAACGATCCAAAGTTCAACAAGGAATTCGAGCAAGCTGTTATGATGCAAGATTCTCCAGCGAGAACTGCTCTATACGTAAAACTAAACAAGTACATTGCTGAAGAAGCAGTAAGCTTATTCGGTGTTCACCGTCAGGCGTACACTCTTCAACAATCATGGTTAAGAAACTACCGTGCATCTGATCTTCACCACGACAACGTTCAGTACCTGAACCTTGATACGGCTAAAAAAGAAGAGATGGCTAAAAAGTTTTAATCTCAAATAGGTTTATAAGAAATGAATTTGTACTCTTACATTCTACGCAGGCTCCTCTATGTCGTTCCAGTACTACTGGGAGTCTGCTTAATTATCTTTGTTATCTTTAACGTTGTTGCTCCAGATCCAGCGTTCATCCTTTTAGGAAAACACGCGACTCACGAGCAAATCGCCCAACTTCACCACGAGCTTGGAATGGACCGCCCTTTTTGGGAGCAGTACCTTTCAATCGTAAGATCAGCTTTCACATTTGACTTTGGTTATTCATGGTCATCTAAGCAGCAGATTTGGGAGATGATTAAGGCCGGAGCAGGGCCATCTTTATCGATCACTGTTCCACTATTTATCATCGTTAACATCGTCTCTATTTCAACAGCGCTACTTGTTTCTTTCTACCGCGGTAAATTGTTGGATAAGACAGTTCTTATCCTTTCTATCGCGATGATGAGTATTCCAAGTTTAGCGTACATCCTTTTTGGTCAGTGGTATTTCGCTTACACACTTGGATGGTTTGAAATCTCAGGATACGAAGCAGGATTTCCAAACTTCATTCCTTATACAATCCTTCCAGTTCTTCTTTACATTGCAATCAGC
>CAXHHE010000206.1:0-6482 GCA_964016365.1 uncultured Bacteriovorax sp.
ATCAGACTAAAAGATTCAAGAAATGGTGCTTTCCACTATTAAAAACTAAGACCCTAAAATCGTTCATTAAATGTTATGCTCTAATCAGAGTCTCAAATTTACCGAAAGTAAATCTCTTCATATCAAAAGGCATCGACGTAAAATTTTCCGGCTGCATTCGTGGGTCGCTGTGAACTTTTTTATTCACCTTCGTCGCATGAGCTTTAGATTTATAAACAATGAAAGCAAAGATCACTGTTTCATTAGGCTTGAGTTTACACAGTTTTGTAAAAGACACACCAAAGGGAGTATCTAAAGTCTCTCCAACACACTCATAGTAATCAAGAGCTCCGTGCTCCATCCAAACTTTGCAACCAATGGCCGCCATCTTTTTATAAGCTTTCAAATCTTTCTTTTTGATGGGAATAATGAAACCGTCAACATAACGTGCCATGTGCTCTCCTTACTTTATGTTCTTGTTAAAAAGATTATGACAAGAACATGAAGCGCTATCAAGGCCAGTAGCTGCACAGAACTTCCCTAATTAAAGATTCATGAGAGGATGCTTAATCACAAACGTCGTCCTCTCATACCCATCCGAATCATAGTAAAGCTCTCCACCATGATCTTTCATAATCGTCTGAGAAATCGAAAGCCCAAGCCCAGTTCCGCTATTTTTAGTAGTGAAGAATGGATTAAAAATCTTCTCGGCCACTTCATTAGAAATTTTCTCTCCCCCGTTTGAAACCAGGAAGTAGAAGTATTGATCGTCTTGTTTGAAGTTGATGGAAATCCAGCGCTCAAAAGCGTCAGGTTCACCGGCAAGAGCGTCTGAAGCATTTTTAAGTAGATTTAAAAGAACCTGTGAGATTTGAACTGAGTGGCAGTGAATTTCAATATCAGGGATTTCATCAATCTTAAAAGCAATGCCTAATGAATTGATATGCTCCTGACAAAAAGGTGTCGTTTC
This sequence comes from uncultured Bacteriovorax sp., assembly GCA_964016365.1. Lineage (GTDB taxonomy): Bacteria > Bdellovibrionota > Bacteriovoracia > Bacteriovoracales > Bacteriovoracaceae > Bacteriovorax. The sequence goes on from CAXHHE010000206.1 coordinate 950, forward strand.
ATTCATAATTTCATGAATAAAATACCTGCCTTTTGGGACGCGGTCTGACTGATTAGCGAAATGTTTAAGTCCTTTAACAATGGCCGAAATTCGTTCAACGGATTTGTAAATTTTCTCTGTGTGCTTGATTAACAATTGATTGTCGACTTTATCGGCCTTTCCAAAGCGCGTGAGCATTTGAGCACATGAAGAAATGATAGTCAGAGGATTATTGATCTCGTGGGCCATGCCTGCTGACATTTCCCCCAGAACAGCAAGGCGTGATGTGTGAACAAGTTTCACTGTCTGATCAATGATCACGCTTTGACTGTCATTAAGCTCACGATTTTTTCTTTCCAATTCAATTTGATAAGTAAAAAGTTGAACCAGGTCTTTTCGATAGGCACGGAATTGTTTTATTTGATATCCGTAATACATCACGTACAAAACAATCAATGGCAAAAAATTAAGACCTTCAGCAAAATAGTAATAAAGAATAATTCCTATTTGAGGCAAGAGCAAAAAAGTTTGAAATGGTAGAAAGAGAATTGGGAAATAAGAGAGGGTTACAGTTGAAGAGCCAACTAGTCCGGCAAGCAATGTTGTTGCGACAACAAAATGCACACCACTCAATTTCAATTCAAAAGAAGCCAGACTCAGGATCACCGCAAGACCCAATCCATTTAATGTGACCAAAGCAATAGTATAGAGCCATTCAGAAGCGCTCACAGTTCCCTGCTTAATGATTTTCCTGTAGTGGAAATAACGGAAAAGACTCAGGACAAAAAGAGCTAAGGAGATAATCTTAATAAGAGAAAGAAATCTCTCACAACCGTAACCGTAGAAAAAAGAAAATAAAGCAAAACCAGCAAACGCAAACGTTGCCGATTGTCCTTTTTTAGCAACCTCAAGTCTTAAGAGGTCGTTCAACAAATTTTCCTTTAGATTCATTGAAAAGGTATATAACAATTATTCCAGGACGACTATAGAGAGTTTGATTCTCTTGTTGTAACAAAGAAGAAGCTACCAACAGTTTTTTTAATCTGTTCCTGCACCCTTAAAGCTCTTACTCCTTAAAAAGGTGGCACATTTTAGGAGGCGCTTTAGAGCTAAGTCCCTGCTTTTTTGAAACTTTGCAATCTCTCTTAAACTGTAACTCCCAGGGCCTTCCTTACGAGGCTTGGGCTTAACAGAGAGGTGTACTAGCCACATTCCCAATAACCTAGATCTGGTGGAATGGATCACTATTAACAATGGAACTCTTTATTAGGTTCTTTTAGGTAATACAACGATTCTTTCCGAACTTACCACTACTTCCACCTAAAAGCGGACGACGGACCCCATCTCCTCGTCCGCTTTTTGGCGTTTGTAAAAATCTCATATAACCAAATCCTAACAACCATCCTGAGAAAAAAGTGATAGAACGTGGCCCATAAATCAATCTTATGTGAGGAAGAGATGAAAGCACTTTTAATGTCAGTTCTAGCTTTTGGTATTATTGGTTCAAACGCAATGGCTTCTTCTGGTCGCGACTATGAATGCATCGCTAGCCGTCTTCAAGCTTATAACAGCAGCATTTACTACAACCTTTCAAGCACAGATATCGACGCAATGATCACGATTCCGGAAATGTTCGGACACATCGATGCAATCAATGCTGAGAAAGCATGTGTCACTTTAGAGCAAAAATATCAGTGTACAGCTGATCGTCTTCAGGCTTACAACAGCGACATCTATTACAATCTTTCAAAGACAGACATCGACACTATGATCTCGATTCCAGAATTTTTTGGTCATATCGATGCTGTAAACGCAGCTAAGAGTTGTGGACTTCTATAAGACAACATTTCACAAAAAAGGCAGCGAAAGCTGCCTTTTTTGATTTTGGATTAGTACGTTAGGATTAATTACAGTCGTTGCCTAATGGCCCATGCGCTGATTTCAGCTGCATTTTTCAGTCCCAACTTCCTCATTAAGTTACTTTTATGACACTTAACTGTATGTTCTGAACAATTTAGAATGACGCCAATTTCTTTATTTGTTTTACCTTGAGTGATGTAGCGAGAAATTTCTTTCTCTCTCTGAGTCACATCAACTGTCTTTTGCGACTCGGCTTCGAACACTGGATTCATTTTCGCTTTTTCCAGCAGGACACTGCTCACTTTTGGACTTAAGAACTTATCACCTTGAACAACTGTATCAATTGCTCTCATAACTTCATCAGTTGAGTCACTCTTAAAAACAAACCCGTCGATGTCGGCCTGAATAATTTGAGAGAGAACTTCGTGACTTTGATATTGAGAGATAAAGACGAATTTAGCTGAAGAATGGGCCGCTTTCATCTTAGTCATGAACTCAAGGCCATTCATATCTGGCATTAAGTAATCACAAATAACAACTTCAACGTTGTTTCTAGACAAAAGATCCATCGCATCTGTCGCGCTTTCAGCTTTTCCTACGACATTGTACCTTTCATTTCGAGCCAAGACAGAGGTAATACCTTCAAGAAAGAGTGGATGATCATCCACAATGACAACATTTATTTTATTCATATATCTACGTTAGAAAAAAACCTTATTTTGTGCAAGCAAAATCAATAAAAATAAGGAATACTTGAACATATGCCGATCTTGTTCAATATCCTCCACTGGGTTTCAGGGCTAACGCTTATTTCACTCAGTTTCTACTGTTTGAAAAGGGCTTCAAATAAACTTGGACTCCATCTTTGTCTCTTTCTCTTTTTACTTTCAATCTGGTCTCTTTGTGCAGCTCTCACTTATAATGTTTCTTCTATAGAAATGAAAATTAACCTCGTCAGGATGAGACATATTGGGATTTCCATGATCCCGATCAGCTTACTCTATCTCATTCGATGCTTTGCGGGTTATAGACCTCTTCCGCTATACGCAAGAATAGGCTTATTCATTGTTCCATGCGTTTCAATCCTTATCATCGTCAGCCCCTTCCATGAATATTTCCTTAATAGTTATCAAATTAGGAATATTTTCGGGATGAATCTCCTGACCTTTGCCAACGGACCAATTTTCTACTTTCATAACATCACAGGCAGAGTCATTGTTTTATGGGCGCTGGCCTTGCTAGTGGCCGGAACAAAAGGACAGGGCTACATTCAAAAGCGCTATAGTTGGATCTTGTTCTTCAGTATCTTGCTTCCATTTGCTATTGATTCTTTTGCCGTAGGACTATCTCCAACCTTTAGATATCTTCAAGTCGTCCCAGTCTTCCTGACTTTTTCCGCTGCTTGTTTTTGCTACATTATCTTAAAAGGCGAAGTCCTGGAGATTATCCCTGCCGCCAGAGGACTAATTCTCGACTCAATCAGTGATATCTACCTCAGCCTTGATCAAAACAATAAACTGGTCGATTTCAATGCTAGCGCACGATCGAACTTGAGCCTGGATGATTTATCGTACGGTAAAAATTTGTCGGATCTGCCGTTTAATAAATTTATCTCACATATCATCGCCGCCATAGAAGATAACAAACCAAACAGTGAATTCTTTCTTAATTACAAAACTTATAAAGAGTATTTCACGATTTCTATTGAAGATATTTTAGGAGTTAATAATAATTTTGCCGGAAGAATTATCATTATTAAAAATATTACCGGCCAAAAAAATTATGAAATTCAACTTACTCAAATGGCAGAGATTAGGACTAAATTTATCAGTGTTATGGCCCATGATTTAATTGGAAATGTGGCCAGCCATACACTCTTAGTTGAATCCCTGATGGATCACCCTGCAGTTCAAGAAGATGAAGATCTAAAGGCGAGCTTAAGCCTTCTGCTCGACTCCTCTCAAAACGTTACGAAGTTTGTTGAAGGTCTACTTCATTGGTCAAAAGACAGTCTGGAAAAACTTCAGCCTAAAAGAACTCAAATTGATCTTTATCATCTTATTGATGAAGCCATTCTTTACTTGAGTCCAATCTCAATGCAAAAAGATATTGGTTATACCCTTAACATCCAAAAAAATACGTCGGCAAAAATCGATATTAATATGATCCAGACAGTTGTGAGAAACTTGATTTCCAATGCTATCAAATACTCACCTCCCAACGGGAATATTCATATCGAAGCGGTTATGGATGCAAACCTAGTAACAGTGACTATTTCTGATGAAGGCCCAGGTGTGGACGAGACGGAAATGAACCAATTCTTGAGTCGTTTCCATATGAAGTCATATAAAGGTGGACTAGGATTGACTCTTTGCCGTGACTTTGTTCATTTACATAAAGGCGAAATCAAAGCTCAAAATAAGACACCGAATGGAACCGTTTTTAGTTTTGCTCTGCCTGTTACTTAATGATTGATATAATCTTTAATCACATCATCCAACCAATCCATAAAAACCTTCACTCTTCTTGGTAAGTTTCTGCGATTTGGATAAACAATGGAGACAGGCATCGGCTCAGAGATAATCTTAGGAAGGATTTCCTGCAGTTTTTGTTTTTTAATTAAGTCCCTAAGCCCAACTTCCGGGGCCTGAATAATTCCCAAACCACTTAAGCATGCCGATTGATAGGCTTCAGTACTATTAACGGTAATCGTCCCTTTCATTTTCATTGTTTTATATTTGCCGTCTTCAAAATACTCAAATCCAAAAGGCCTGCCACCTAACGTGAGTGTGTAATGAACCAACAAATGATCGGCGAGATCTTCAAGCTTCTTTGGCGTTCCATATTTTTTTAAGTACTGGGGACTAGCACAGTTAATTACTTTCATTACACCGATAGACCGGGCAATAAGACCTGAATCGGCCAGGCTTCCCACTCTCACGACACAGTCAAAGCCTTCCTGAATCAAATCTACACGCCTATCAGTGCTACTTATTTCTAACTCAACTTGAGGGTTCTCTTTTAGAAATTCTGGCAGCCTTGGAATAACAACATTTCGGGATAGCGCAACTGGCATATCTACCCTGATTCGCCCTTTCGCTCCCAATCCTTCGTCGCGAAACATGCTCTCGATCTCTTCTACATCCATCAAAAGATCTTTGCATCTTTCATAAAAGACCAAACCATCATTAGTGAGTTGAACATTTCTTGTCGTGCGATGAAAAAGACGCGTTCCGACCTGTGATTCCAGTTGCTGCACGTAAGTAGAAACGCTGGCCTTAGGAAGCCCGAGGCTTTCGGCCGCATTAGTAAAACTATTGAGCTCAGCAACCCTGACAAAGATCTGCATTGAATAAAAACGGTCCATTGTTCCTCTTTCTATTGTTCATTTTAAATGAACAGTTTATCACAATATCTTATATTTATCCGTAATTAATAATCAAATAGAATGGAGTTATCAAGGAGAATAACATGACAACAAAAATTGCCCTTATTACTGGCGGAAGCAGAGGACTTGGAAAAAGTATGGCGCTACATTTAGCTGAAAAAGGTGTAGATATAATCATTACATACAATAGCAAAAAAGAAGAGGCCAACGAAGTTGTCTCTCAAATTGAAAAATTAGGACGCAAGGCCCATGCTCTTCAACCTGTCTCTTATACACATCTCCGAGCCCACGAGACGCTCAGTTATC
>CAXHHE010000207.1:0-6460 GCA_964016365.1 uncultured Bacteriovorax sp.
GCAAAAACTATATTGATTTGAATGATCGAAAGTGTTCTTCGCCCTGCCTTAATCTCTATTGAAACTTGTTTTAAGTCATCTGTCATCAGCGTCACGTCTGAAGTCTCAATCGCCGTATCAGAACCCACAAATCCCATAGCAATACCAATAGAAGCTTTGGCCATCGCAGGTGCATCGTTAACACCATCACCAATCATGGCAACAGACTGATATTTTGTTTTTAAACTCTCAATGTGCTTAACTTTATCTTCCGGGAGAAGTTCGCCATGAGCTTCATCTAAAGGGAGATCTTTTGTTAATGAAGAAACCGTTTTCTGGTTATCTCCACTTAAAAGAATCACTCTTTCAACTCCTGAAGCCTTAAGCTCAAGGATAGCATCTTTACTTTCTTTACGAATAACATCCTTAAGCGCCAGGATGCATAGAACTTCACCTTTGCAATTGTCATGAGGTTTATGCCCGATGATCACAATTGAATAGGCTTCGTCTTCTAATTCTCTTAATTTATTTTCTAAATCTGGAGTGCAAATTCCTACATCGTGAGCAAAACGGTGATTTCCAAGCAAGTATGAATGTCCTTCGATAATTCCTTCCACTCCAAAGCCAGTAATGGTTGAAAAACGATCGACAATTTTCTTTTCTGTGATTTTCTCATCCGCATACGTCACGATCGCTTGAGCAATCGGGTGAGTTGAATGGGATTCCATCGCTCTGGCAATTTCTAAGGCCTGCTTTTCACTAAATGAATTGAAGGTAATGACCTTCTCAACTTTTAGTTTTCCTTCTGTCAATGTCCCGGTTTTATCCACAGCAAGGGCCTTAATTTTCCCAAGAGACTCTAAAACAACTCCACCTTTAACCAGCACTCCTCTGCGAGCAAGGGCCGTTAAACCTGAAACAATAGAAACTGGAGTAGAGATAACTAAAGCACACGGGCAAGCAATAACTAAAAGAACCAGTGATTTATAAAGCCAGTCATGCCAGCTTCCACCAAAGAAGGCCGGTGGAATAAGGAAAGTTAAAATCGCCACCACTAAAACGGCCGGTGTATAAATTTCAGCAAAACGATCGACGAATTTCTGGCTTACAGCTTTATGCTCCTGGGCCTCTTCGACCATTTTAATTACCTGAGAGATTTTGGTATCACTAAAAGCTTTGGTCACTTTTACATCGAGGCTTCCCTCTTGGTTAATCGTCCCCGTATAAACTGTTTCGCCCTGAGATTTCTCCACCGGAAGTGACTCGCCCGTTAAAGGGGCCTGGTTAACTGATGAATGTCCTTTTATGACTTCTCCATCTACGGGAATGACATCACCCGGTTTAACTCTGATGATTTGGGAAATTTGAACTTCAGAAGCTTCAACTTCTTTCGTTGCTCCATCCTCTAAAATAAGCAGTGCTTTTTGCGGAGCAATTTTTAACAATTCCTGAATCGCTCGACGAGCGCGCTGAACACTTAGACTCTCAAGCAATTCAGATAAAGCAAAAAGAAAAACAACCGCAGCGGCTTCAGAGTATTCTTTAATAGCAATCGCACCAATCGCAGCAATGGTCATTAAGACGTTCATATCCAGGTATTTTCTTTTGATCGAAGCTATTGCTTTAGGGAAAACTAAACTTCCGCTTAGAACGATTGAAACCAATAACAAAAGACTTTCAAAAACACTGACAATATTCATCCACTGCAGGACAAGTCCTGCTAATAGCAAAGCACCTGAAATGGCGACGGTCCAGATTCTTTTTTGGTTTTGTTCCATGGTTGAAGGGCTTTCATCATCAAGCACTTTAACAACAGTAGAATCAATCTTCTTGCGCAGAAGGCTTTTATGAATATCTGCCGAGTGTAAGATCTCGACAGTTCCAGACATGAGGTTCGCTTGAATCTTAAAGACTCCTGTCATCTTAAGTGATTCAGTGATTGCCTTAATTTCATCAGGGCAATCCATATTGGCGACTTTGAATTTTGTTAAGATCTCATCGTTACTTGCGGCCAGGGCCTTCTGGGGGGCCAAAGGTGTCTCAGCTGAGCAGCAGCTATCATGAGAATGCTTATGAACAGGTTTAGGTGCCGGAGCGCAACAGCTATCATGACCGTGATCATGGTTTTTATGTGAATGTGTGTGATCTGAACTCATAATTGCATTTCCTTTAATCCATCGAGAATGGTGCACTTTTCAGTGCTTTCATTTCCGTCGCACTTGGATTCAAACTTCTTAAGAAGTTTTAACATTTTTTGCAGGTTTTTAATTTTATCAGTGACTTCATCAATCTTCATTGATGTTTTGTTCTTGATGCTGATACAGCTTTTGTTGGGGTTTAACTTCAAACTCATAAACTCTTTGATCTCAGTTAAACTAAAACCAACCTTTTGAGCTTGTTTGATAAACTTTAAATGCTCTACGAATTCCGCAGAGTATTTTCTTCGGCCAGTGTCTTTTTTAGGTTGATAGATGATTTTTTGTCTTTCATAGAAACGGATCGTTTCGACATTCACTCCTACTTTTTCGGCCAATTCACCGATAGTGTAGAAAGCTTCATGTTGTGTTTTAGATATTCTCATATCTTAATTGTACACCCGTACCTAAGTACGGTTTCAACATTAAAATAAATTTTAAATGAGTGAATACACAAGAAATTGACAACAGGGGTCAAGACTAATTGGCCAAAACTTGAATTGGAAGCCCCTCTTTATTGGAGAAGTTAAATTTTAAATTATACTTCTGGTCTTTATTTAAAGGCTTCTTGAGGTCAAAAATCATAATATGCAAACCCCCTGACTTTAATTCTACAGTTGCATGTTTTTTAATCTGGATAGATGAAACCTTCCTCATCTTCATCACCCCTCCACTCATATCCATATCGTGAAGCTCAAATGTTTGGGCGAAATCCCCTTCAACGCTCAAAAGTTCAACATCCTTATCTGTATGATTTACAATTGTTGCAAAAGCAGCTGTTGTGGCAGCCCCCGGAGGAGTCAGTCTAATATGAGCATCTTTAATCTGAATCTTTGAGGCGGCAAAAGCTTCAAAGGTAAAAAATGCAGACAAAATAATTAATATTTTCATTAGAGTCTCCTATTTGATTAAATCTTTTATTCGTTTAAGGACAACAGTCTTAGGTGCATCATGATGAAGGAGTTCTAAAAATTTACCTTCCTTTGACAGCACCACCACGTCGACAGAATGATCAATCGTATAAGACATTGTCGATTCTAACTTTACTTTCATAAAAGCAATTCCAAAAAACCTGGTAAATGCATCTAAGTCTTTCAAAGGAACAACAACTGGCAGAATCTTGGGGTGAAAATAAGAAGAGTAACTAATCAGTCTCTCCATCGTATCTCTTTCCGGATCAAGATCGATAAAAACAAAATTAAACTTATCTAAATCGCCGGGCTCCAATTCCTTAAACACTCTGGACATCATACTAAAAGTTGTCGGACAGGCATCTGGGCAATTTAAGAAACCAAAATATAAAAGAGAAGGTTTCCCATTGGTGATATCAGAGAAGCGTTTTTCGCCAGATGGAGTTTGAACAGTCTGCGAGAAAGCATGATAGTTTCTGTCTTTTTTTGTGTAGAGATAAGAGAAGATAAAAACCGCCATGAGTAAAACCGTAAGAATAATACTTTTCAAATTGTCTCGACTCATAACTGATCCCAAAATTACTTATCTTGCAGCATTATTTCCTAAATAATTAGTTTAGATAATGCCATTATTTGTTGCACCTTAGCCTGCGTCCAATGAAAACTCAATAAATCTTCTTCAAAAAGACCATTTTCCCTGTGAAAAAAATATAACCATACCGGCCATTTAGTTTTCCAGGTGCTACACGATCTCCAATGAAAACATTACTTCTCTTCACTGCTCTTTCATTTACCAATACTCTTCATGCTCGCGAACTAAGTAACGGCCTTGGCAAGCTCGAGCGCAGAACAAAAATCTCTCTTAACAGGCAGCAAATTTTCACCCTAAGAAGTATTGTCGTTAATGCACAAGGAAGATTTATTCCAAAAAACTTTCCGAGAGCTTATAAATATATTTATTCTCAACTGAAAATAATGAAACCAAAAGTCGACGACGGCACACTCTTCTGGTTTCAAAAAGCTTCAGACATCAACGCAGGTGCAGGATCATCTTCTTATATGATCAGGACCTACACGACGATGGGGCTTCAAATTGCCGATCGAGATGTCCCCGATTTGCAAAAGGTCTCCGACAATATTGCCGTTAATGTTTTACGAGATATTTTGCTTAATAAGGCCGTGCTTCCTCTCCAGAACATTCTGGCCAGAGATATCACTGCGGCCATGAAGGTTGGAAATATTCAAGATCTCGCCGGATGGGGAGGAAGTTTTTATTACTGGCATATGCCTTTAGTAGATGCGCGTGGAAAATTGATTAAAGACCCAAGGACAACTATTCCCAATGATTACCTGACCGTTGGTGACTCCATTTTAAGAGACAAAGATCAAACACGCCGTTTTATTTTAACTTCAGTCCTTTCAATGAGCTCAACCCCTTACTTCGTGGCCCTTTCAGATGCTCCAGGACTGTTAAAAGCACTCAGTGCGATTGAGAACTTGCCAGATGAAGTTCGCATCCCAATTATCGAAGGAATTAGTAAACGTGATTCAATGATGGGTGCTGTTTTAGGATTGTAAAAAATTTCTTATTTAAGATTTAATTTTTTCATTTGAAAAAGAGTGAAACCTAATCCTAAAAAACTCAAAACGGCCGAAGCAATCGGCCACATGCTTAGCAGTGACCTTTGAATTAAATACGTACTAAACATCGGAGCAACAACCTGGGCCACCGACTGGAGAGACTGATTAACTCCAATAACTCTTCCTCTTTCTGCAGGTCCCGCATTCTTCGAGATCTCACTGATTAATAGCGGTCTGATTAAACCACTTCCCATCGAGATGAGCAGTCCGGTGAATATCAGGAAAATTGCATCGTGAATTCGTGACAGAAGAAGATATCCAAGAACACAAAGGAAAAAGCAGATAGCAACAACCTTCAAGTCCTTCCAAATCTTAGTTGCAAAATCCAGCACTAAAAGCTGAGTGATAATTCCAATGAGTCCAAAGTAAGTAAAGGCATACCCAATCTGATCTGGATTTAAGATGTTCCCCTTCCAATGCAACTGTCGTTCAGCAAATAAAGCAAAACCTGACATATACGCAGAGAAGGCCAGGTAAAATAAAAAGATCTGCAGGAATAAACTCTGAAGGTTTTTATTCTTCAAGTAACTAAAGTTATCCATGATAAATGAAAATGGATTCTTATTTCTCTTAACGATCTTCTTTTCTTCAGGGATCACTTCTCTTGGATTTTCTTTTAAAAATTTATAACTGGCGATAATACTTGTCAGTGACAATGCCGCCGCCAATAGAATTGGAGCGCGCATACTGATATTCATTAAAAAAGCAGAGATCGCTGGCCCGATAAAAAAACCAAAACTAAAAGCAATGCTGATCTTCCCCATCGCCTTTGTTCTTTCAGCTGGAGAGGTGTGATCGGCAATATAAGCTTGAGCTGTTGAAATATTCCCAGCAGTCAAACCATCAATGACTCGCGAGATAAAAATCCAGGTTAAAGATTGAGAGAATGCCAGAATTAAAAATCCAATAAGCGTTCCAATCTGACTAAAGATAAGTACAGGTCTTCTGCCATACTTATCGCTCAAATAACCCAGGATCGGTCCTGAAATAAACTGGCAGATGGCATAGGATGAAACAAGCAGCCCAACAACAAAAGGGCTTGCTCCAAATCTTTCCGAATAAAAAGGAAGAAGTGGCAGCATAATAGTCATCCCAAGAACATCAATTAAGACGATCAAAAAAATGGCCATCAGTTTATTTCGACTAGAGTCGTTCATAGATTATACCTGAGGGGCTTAGTATCTCTTTTATCCAGCCTATTTAAGCATCAAAACACATTAGAATTTACCTTTATTTTCAATATCTTGGAAATATTAAAAGTTCTACATCTGTTTGAAGTTTAGACAAATTTTTAAGGCCAAAGCACTGAAAATACATTTGCGCTTTTGGCCACTCAATTGCTTTATACGTCCTAAGTCTTAATTCGTTTCGAGGTTTTTATGAAAAAGCTACTTCTGCTTACCCTGCTTGTTCCAGTTTTGAGCACACAAGCAAGAGAAAGAGACTATGCGACCAATGCTGTGGCGACGGTTAACATGTCCGTGGTTGCGCTAAAGCCTCAAACTCCCCCATCACCGACAGCTAGAGCAAAAGCGATGGTGACTTCTGCAATGGAGAATTCTTTTTCCTATAACAATCTCGATGAAATTGAAAAGGCCGAAAAATTTATCAAAGACAATAATCTACAAAAAGAATTCAAACTCGACCTGGAGAAAAATATCCCGGCGATGAAAAATAGGGCCATCTACGAATCAGAATGGTCATTTTATAAATCCTTTATTTACTCTCAAGGTG
>CAXHHE010000208.1:0-6459 GCA_964016365.1 uncultured Bacteriovorax sp.
ATGTGTATAAGAGACAGCTATAAGTATCACTCAATTCAATGCTCCCGTCATGGAGTTCGATAATACTTTTTACAATCGCCAGCCCCAGGCCAAGCCCTCCGGCCTTTGAGTTAGGGAGCCTGAAGAATTTTTCAAAGACTTGCTCTCTATAATCTTTATGAATACCCGGGCCGTTGTCATAGAAGTAAATGTCGAAATAATCTTTAGAGGTCTTATCATTAACGACGAAAGTCATTTGTGCTTCGGTTCCCGCGTAACGGACAGAGTTTGACACTAAGTTGGCAAAGGAATGCAGGAGAAGAGTGAAGTCTGCTTCGATGAGGCCACTTAAATTTCCTTCGCTTTTTAATGTTACTTCACCTAAATCATTTTGCGCTTGAGATTTTAACTCATGGAAAAAGTCTTCAAAGCTAAACCATTCTTTCTTTAGTGCCAGGTCTTCTCTTTCCAAGCGGCTTAAATCCAGCAGGTTTTCGACTACGCGATTTAAGCGCTTAGCCGAAGACACGATCTCAGATGTTAGGATGTTTCTCGTTTCTGCGTTTTCTCCAACTGTTTTTTCTTGTAGAGCTGAAGCCGAGCCAATGAGAGCTGTAAGCGGAGTTCTCATCTCGTGAGAGACGGAATTTAAAAGAGTCTGGTGAAGTTTTTTAGAAGCTTCCGCCAGTCTTAATTCATGAACTTGTTTTCCATAGATCACTCTTTCTAGTGCAAGTGAAGCTTGCTTCATCAGCGTATCAATCAGAACTTCCTGGTCAATACTCAGGAGTTTCTTTTTGTCATTCGGGTAAAAGAGCACTGTTCCCAGGACGTTGTTTTCTCCCGATAGAGGCATACTGATACAATCAGCGGCCGAGAGTGTATCTGTCGACCAGCCGGCCTTTTTATTGTGGTGGTATGACCATAAAGCTACTGAGTAATCTTTTTCGTTTAATAAAATATTATTCACCAGGATTTTTTCTTTCAAGTCGCTGACTAAAATTTTAATTCCTGATCCAAAGTGGTCTTCCAGTGTCCCTTTTAAAAAGGAAATGATTTTCTTTTCGTCACCTTGTCCCGACAGCTCTTTGGTGAATTCATAAAGGGAGCGGGTCTGCTTTTCTCTTCTCTCCAGGATTTCTTCCTGCTTTTTAATTTTTGAAGTGAGCATTCCTCCCACTAAGGCAGCAATAAAATACGAGACAACCATTAGGATGTCTTCTTTGGCCTGGATATTAAAAGTAAACTGCGGTGGAATAAAAAAGAAGTTCCAGATAAAAGCACTTAAGAACGCGCAGTAAATCAGCGGACCTTTAGTTAAAAATGTTGAGAAAAAAAGCATCGCCACTAAAAAGAGCGAGCCCATTGAACGGTATCCCATAAAAGGAGAAAAGCCGTAACCAACAATTGAGAGCCCGAGCATCATCCAGCTTGCCCCATAGTAACTATAAAGCGAAGAGGTGAATTTTGGGAGATGTCTTAAAAATTTAGATGAAAAACCTGTGTAAACAGGGAGTCTTTCTGACCTGATCACATGAATGTCTACTTCACTCTTAGAATTCACTAAACGATCCAGCAGGTTTCCTCGCTGGAAAAGATCTTTAAACAATCTCTTATCAGGGCGCCCTAAGAGAATTTGGGTGATGTGTTTATCATGACAGGTTCTTCTAATGGCATTGAGAATATCAGTGTCCATGCTGGTGATAATTTCACCACCTAAATCCTGGACCATATCAATATTCGTTCTTAATTGCTTTTGATCGGCTTCAGTCAAGGTCACCCCGGTTTGTACGTAAAGAGCGTACCAAGGGCAATCAATCAGCGAGGCCATTCTTCTGGTCGCGCGGATCAGTCGCTCCGAATGCGGGCTGTGGCTGATTCCCACCAATAATTTTTCATTGGTTTTCCATGGACCACTTAGACCTTTTAAAACCATTTGGTCTTGCAGGTCGTGGTCAACTTTCTGAGCTATGTATCTTAGCGCCAGCTCGCGAAGAGCAATCAAATGCTCGATCTTAAAAAAATTCTCCGCTGCCCTTTCTGCTCTATCGCCAAGATAAACTTTTCCTTCTTTTAAACGCAAAAGAAGCTCATCGGGAGAGAGATCGACGATTTCAACTTGATCGGCCAGGTCAAAAAAGAAATCTGGAACCGTCTCTCTCACGTTGACTCCGGTGATTTTTAAAACCGAGTCTTTGATACTTTCAATGTGCTGGATATTAACTGTCGTATAAACGTCGATACCGTGATTTAAAATTTCTTCGATATCCTGATAGCGTTTTTTGTGTCTCATCGACCCGATGTTAGTGTGAGCAAGCTCATCTACTAAAACCAAATCAGGTTTTAAGCGCAGGACTTCTTCCAAATCCATTTCTTCGACAGTGGTATTTTTATGCTCAACTTTTAAACGCGGGATTTTTTGAATGTGATTAGTAATCACTTCCGTTTCAATGCGCCCATGAGTTTCTACGATGCCGATAAAAACTTTATCACCGCGGTTCACTCTCTCGATTCCGGTTTTTAACATGGCGTAGGTTTTTCCCACGCCAGGGCACATTCCTAGAAAGATTCTAAGTTTTCCTCTGACAGTTGATGTCTCCAGGCGGTTGATTGCCTTTAAGAGCATCTCGGGATTCGGACGCTCACCATTATCGTTCATCGATGATGTTCTCCAATTTCATGTTCAACAATAACACATTTACTCTCTCTTCTCCTAGGAGTCCAAACTGTCTTTCTTCAATCGCATCCTTCACCATTTGATTAAGAGCGTCTTCATCAATACCGCGAGACTTGGCAATTCTTGGGACTTGTAGATAAGCGGCCTTAGGTGAGATGTGTGGGTCTAATCCACTCCCTGAAGTGGTAAGGAGATCAAAGTCCAGGCCTTGGGCCTTGCGTTCGGCCACGGCCTTTTGGTGGTCTTTGTTTATAAGCGCGTAGTTAGAACCAGTAGAGGCCACTCCGTTATAGGCCGCGGCCGAGGGTCTCGCCCAAAAGAACTTCTCTTGGGTAAATTCCTGCGCGATCAATTCTGATCCCACCTGCTGATGATCGACACTCAAGAAACTCCCATTGGCCTTATCGTGAAAAAAGGTCTGGGCGATCCCCATAACCACTGCGGGATAAACTCCACCGAGGATAACAGTCATAACTGCAAAACATAAAATTGATTGTCTTATTAATTTCATACATCCCTCTTAAAAAGCGCTAATCAGCATATCAATAAGCTTGATACCGATAAATGGAGTGATGAGACCACCGACTCCGTAAATTAAAATATTTCTTTGCAGTAGAGCTCTTGCTCCCACTGAGCGGTAAGACACCCCTCTTAAAGCAAGAGGAATCAAGGCCACAATCACCAGGGCATTAAAAATAACTGCACTTAAAATTGCTGACTCCGGTGTTGAGAGTCTCATGACGTTCAAAATAGAGAGCGGTCCATCGTTGTGGTGAATAGCATAGAGACCTGCAAAGAGGGCCGGGATAATCGCAAAGTATTTGGCCACATCGTTAGCGATACTAAAAGTTGTTAAACTTCCTCTGGTCATGAGAATTTGTTTTCCGGTTTCAACGATCTCAATGAGCTTCGTTGGGTTACTATCAAGGTCAATCATGTTTCCGGCCTCGCGGGCCGCTTGTGTCCCAGTGTTCATCGCCACACCAACATCAGCTTGGGCCAAAGCGGGAGCATCGTTTGTCCCATCACCAGTCATCGCTACCAGGTGACCTTTTTCCTGTTCTTCTCTAATGCGCTTTAATTTCATCTCAGGTGTTGCCTGGGCCATGAAATCATCAACACCTGCTTCAGCGGCAATAGAGGCAGCAGTTAGAGGGTTATCCCCAGTAATCATGATGGTTTTAATTCCCATGCGACGAAGTTCAGCGAATCTTTCACGGATGCCGTTTTTTACAACGTCTTTTAAATAAACCACCCCAAAGACATGTTCATTTTCACACACAACTAAAGGAGTTCCCCCTGCTCGTGCGATATTTTCACTGGCGCGAACAATGGCCTCTGGCATTTGCCCGCCAAGGGAAAGAACGAATTTTTCAATGGCATCAACGGCCCCTTTTCTGATTTGTGTTTTACCGCCGTTCATATTGATCCCACTCATTCTGGTTTGGGCCGTAAAAGCGACAAACTCTCTGTCAGGAGCAAGGCTTAAAGATTCAAGCTCGCTGTATTTATTTTTAGCAAATTCAATAATGGACTTTCCTTCCGGAGTGTCATCACTCATTGAAGCTAAGTATGAAAGCCTGTACATTTCTTTTTCACCGATATTGGGAGCCGCGATTAACTCGCTTGCCATACGATTTCCGTAAGTGATCGTTCCTGTTTTATCAAGAAGAAGAATATCGATGTCTCCGGCAGCTTCTACCGCACGCCCACTAAGGGCAATAACATTTTTTTGGATTAAGCGGTCCATTCCTGAAATCCCGATTGCACTTAATAATCCACCGATAGTTGTAGGGATTAAACAAATCAGCAGAGAAACTAAAATAGGAATAGAGACAGATTCTCCTGCGTAATCAGCAAAAAACTTTAAGGTGACAACGGCTGCCAGGAAAACCAGAGTCAGTGCAGTTAATAAAAGAGATAGGGCAATTTCATTAGGCGTCTTTTGTCGGCTTGCACCCTCAACCAGAGAAATCATACGATCTAAAAATCCTTCTCCCGGGTCAACTGAGATTTTAACCACAATGCGGTCACTCAAAACTCTCGTCCCACCAGTTACCGCACTTCTGTCTCCTCCGCTTTCGCGGACAACCGGAGCCGACTCACCAGTAATGGCCGATTCATCAACCGAAGCTAGCCCTTCAATAATTTCCCCATCTGCTGGAATAATGTCATTGGCCTCACAAACAACCAAATCCCCTTTTCTTAATTCAGTGGCATTAATTTTTGTTTCCACTTTATTTTTTAGGAGTCTTGCGATTGCATGAGTTCTCGACTTTCTCAAAGACTCTGCTTGAGCTTTCCCTTTTCCTTCGGCAATCGCTTCAGAGAAGTTGGCAAATAAAACTGTGAACCAAAGCCAAATGGCAATCTGGAATTCAAACCAGTTAAATCCGTGGGAAAGAAGTGTAAAGGTTGTGATCAGGGCACCTAGTCCAGTGATAAAAATAACTGGATTCTTAATCAAGGTTCTCGGGTTCATCTTTTTAAAAGAGTCCTCTATTGCCTGCATATAAATTTCTTTTGTTAAGATTTTTTGTTTCATATAAGTCTCGTATTAAAAAGTTTTCTCTTGGATAAACATGATCTGCTCAATAATCGGCCCTAAACTTAAGGCCGGGAAAAATGTCAGTGCGCCAACAATGACAATGACTCCGACTAATAAGAAGACGAATAAAAAGTTATCAGTCTTAAAAGTTCCTACTGACTCAGGCATGATTTTTTTCTGGGAGATATTTCCGGCCAATGCCATCACCGGAAGAATGACAGCAAAGCGACCAATCAACATTGAAATCCCCAGCAGTGTATTGAGAATAGGAGTGTTGGCCGAAAGACCTGCAAAAGCACTTCCGTTATTTCCTGCTGTCGATGTAAAAGCATAAAAGATTTCGCTAAAGCCGTGAGAGCCTTTATGCATCAAGCTCGACATAATTGAGGGAGTTAACAAACTAAAGGCAGTCCCAAAAAGAATCACAAAACTTGGAGCAAGAATCCCCATGATGGCCATCTTGATATCAAAGGCTTCGATTTTTTTACCAAGATACTCTGGAGTTCTCCCGACCATGAGTCCTGCGATAAACACTGTTAAGATGACATATAAAAGCATCCCATACAGACCACTTCCCGCTCCACCAAAGATGATTTCACCAAAGAGCATATTGAGCATGGCGATTCCACCGGCCATAGGAGTCAGAGATGAGTGCATAGCATTTACTGAACCGTTACTTGCAGCAGTGGTGAATGTTGACCACAAAACAGAGTTGGCCACACCAAAGCGCACTTCTTTTCCTTCCATGGCATAATGATGAGCGGTCAGAGCATTGCTTTGGTATTCAGACCAAAGAGAAATGCTCTGACCTAAAACGAGAACGATGAGCATCGCTGAAAATAGAATCCATCCTTCGCGCGGTTTTCCTAACATGTAACCAAAAGTCATTGTCAGCGCCGCTGGGATAATAAGGATGGCGAGAAGTTGCAGAAAATTTGAGAAAGGAGTTGGGTTTTCATACGGGTGAGCGCTATTGGTATTAAAAAATCCCCCACCATTTGTTCCCAGTTGTTTAATCGCTATTTGAGAGGCCACTGGCCCTTGAGCAATCACCTGCTCTTTACCTTCTAATGTTTTAACTGTGACAGGAGCACTTAAGTTATCTATCACCCCTTGAGAAGATAAAAGAACGGCCCAAAGAAGTGACAATGGCAAAAGGATATAAATCACCGAGCGGTTGAGATCTACCCAGAAATTCCCTAGCTTCCTGTCTCTTATACACATCTGACGCTGCCGACGAAGGCTTCTGTGTAGA
>CAXHHE010000209.1:0-6414 GCA_964016365.1 uncultured Bacteriovorax sp.
CGTCTTCACCACGTCCACCAGTTTGTGGGCGGTATACTGATCCAAGACATCCTTCTTCTGTGCGAGAGTAGTCTTGGTCTCCTCTAACAAGGATTCCTTCTACGATACCAGTTCTTGAGTCAACAACTGCTGAACCAGAGTTCCCACCGTATGTGTCTGCGTTTGTTACGAAAAACGTAGGGTTTGTGTTGTTTCTCATATCAGCTGCAGCTGTGATTTTTGTTGGAAGACCTGTTGGGTGACCAATTACAGTGAAAACTGCATCGTCAGCTGGCTTTCCTTCAGTTCTGTACTTAAGTGGAGTGCGTCCTGTCACAACTCTTTCAAGTTTTACAACAGCGTAGTCCGCTTGAGTCATAGAATCTTTCTTTCTTTCGATGATTTTTGAACAACGGTAAACTTGGTCTTTGTTGAAAGTGAAAGTTTTTTCTTCTTTCTCTTTGTTAGCAAAGTCGAATACCCAGTAGTGCCCCTGGCAGTCGAAGTCAGAGTTAATACAGTGACCAGCAGTCACTAGCTTATCTCCAGCAACAAGGAACCCTGAACAGTTACCTGCAGTTGGTTGGTTAGCGAAACGCTCGTTCTTACACATTCCAGACTCAGCAAGCGTTTCAGCTTTAACTGTGTATTGACCTGGAGTTGTTTCAACTAGGTTTCTGTTAAGAATTTGAACAGCTGTTGAAAGAGAAAGTTCTTTCATCAGATTGTCATTAGATTCGAAAATGTCCAGACGATCGTCCTGTCCGTAGATAACTTTATCAACTGGAGTCGTTTTAGCGAAAGCTGAAACAGAAAGAGTAAGAGCAAGTAGAGCAATGAATTTCATATAACGTCCTTGTGTAGGATTTTTTTCGTTCGACGACTATACTGCTATTATCTGAAATTTTTACACTTACAAAAACTTACTTCTTGACAGTTTTAATCAGCATTGTCTTACATTTTCTTACCGCAAAGGTAGACGGATTTCACAGATCCCGGAAATGTTTCACCTAAAAAGGGCGACCACTGGGCCTTGGTTTTGAGATCTTTTTTCTCCACTTTCATTGGGGATTTTAAATCTAAAACAGTAAAAGATGCACTGAATCCAACTTCGAGAAATCCGAAACCCTTTCCCCATTTTTTGAAAATATCTGAACGATCGTTTAGTGATGAAAGAAATTGGTTAAAAAAGATTCCAGGTCCTTCGCTGGCGATTTGAGCGATGGTTTTTGGATCTATTTTTTGATCGAGAATCAACCACGTAACAAAAGGGCCAAAGGTATCAAGCCCTGGAAGCCCGCTGGTTCCTTTAATCTTTTCTTCCTCGCTATGAGGAGCGTGATCAGTGGCCAGGTAATCAATATGCCCTTCTTTGACGGCATTGATTAAGGCCTCTCTATCCGACTCTCCACGAATGGGTGGATTCATTTGAAAGAAGGTTTGCTCAAGTGGAGATTTTTTTGAAAGCTTCTCCATTGAGTAATAAAGATGTTGAGGAGTCACTTCACACGTGACGTTCACGCCTCTTTTTTTAGCGGCGATAATCGCTTTTAATCCTTCTCCAGCACTGTAGTGACAGAGCTTTCCTTTAAGGTTGTACTTCTCAATGAGTTTAAGTGCAATATCGGTGGCCATAAGTTCAGCACTCACCGGTCTTCTCGTCGCGTGTGTAGACTCACCTTTGTGGGCCTCTAGGATTTCCGGGTCTTCACAGTGAAAACTCACGTACTGATTTTTGTAATGAACGAGCACATCATCCAGGCTTTGGTTGTCTTTAAAAAAAAGCTCACCAATAGAAGGCCCCATATAAGCTTTATAAGGAACGGTGAAAGTTAGAGGTCTCGTCGATGGGCCAATTCCAGCATAAAGCAGAATGGGAACATCCACTTTTTTTGTGAGTATGAATTTATTTAAATAGGACTCATCATCAATAGGTGGAATCGGGTTATTGGGCATATCGGCCACATGAACCACGCCTCCATTTAAGGCCGCACAACAAGTCGAATGAAAATCCTCTTTATAAGTGTTTTTTCCTGAAACATCTTCGCGGGCATGAATGTGGATATCGCCCATTCCGGCAAATAACAAACACTCATCACCGTAATAATAATCCACTTCAGTGCGGCCCTTTTTTGCTTCAGAGACACCGGTAATGATCCCGGTGGATTCATCAAAAGTAATATCGAGTCTTGCGATTTTTTTTGAAGTGGCACAATTGGCCTGAATGGTTTTCATTGCATGGTCTCTACGTCAAACTGCCAGATGCGTCCGTCGATGTCTTTAATAGAAAGACTTTTTTCGTCTTCGCTCTCTGAGGCGATCTCTTCGCTGATTTTTTGGTCGGATTTGCGGTAAAGAAAAAAATTGTATTTGCTTTTGATTTCCTGGATCTGCTCTTTTTCCTTGAGCTTAAAAGCAAACTTAATCCCCAGGGACTTAAAGTTTTCTTTTTCTGCTTCAGGAAGTTCGATGAGTTTTAAATTGAGCCCATCATTGATCACCAGGTCTTGTTCGGGGTCGACTTCAAATTCAAACACGTCGGATAGAAAATCCATCATTCGGATTTTATCCTGACTGTAAAGAATAAGGGGCCCACAAACATATTCCATATATGTTTATGGTAAAAAAGTTTCTATAGTTTGGGAATATATTTAAGTGGCAAATAAGTTGAGCGCTGAACACTTTCTCCGCGGCACTCTTTGTCCCCACACTTTGCCGGGCGGTCACACCCTAATTGAAAGTCGGTTTTAAAGTCGTCGTCTCCACGAACCAGGATTCCTTCAACCATTTTTGATTTGATTCCCAAAACAGGAGAACCAGAGTTTCCTGAGAAGGTGTCGGCATTAGTCTTAAAAACGAAGTCCAAAGTGTTGTCTCTGATCATAATATTAGAAGTCAGCATTTTTGGCATTCCCAATGGATGCCCGATCACCATTAGTGATTCATTGGTTGCCGTTTTTCCATCTCTTCTAATTTTTAATGGGGCTCGGTCCGTGATGGGACGCTCAAGCCTGATTAAGGCGTAATCTAATTTTCCGTTTTGCGACCAGCTCACCAGCTCTTTACACGCATAGGCCTTCTCTTTAGAAAAAGTCACCGTGCTTTTTGGTGGAAGAAAATCCATGCGGTCGTCGTAATCTAAAACCCAGGTCTGCTTTTTACATTCGTATTTGTCTTTTACACAGTGTCCGGCCGTCACGATTAAATCAGGCGCCACCATAAAGGCCGTGCATGCAGAAACGAGAGGTTGATCTAAAAAGCGCTCTCCATCACAGAAATTAAGCCCGGTTTTTAAATCGCGGGTCTCAATTCCAATCGTCGTTTTATCATTAGACGTAATTCGCCAGTTAGGAATTTGAGCCAGGATAGCGCGGGAAAAAGTAAGCGCCTCCGCGTCGTACTGGACATCCAGATCGCTTATAAGCGTGCGGTTGTCTTCGCCATAAATGACCTTGTCATTAAAGGCGTCAATAGTGTTAGCGTGAGTGATATCGGCCTGAACCAATACCAATAATAATGGCAATGATAATAATAAATTCATGCCCTACGATTTATAGAATGGGCCGCATTTTGATAAGAAACAATCATAAGTCAGGTATTTTTTACAGGATTTTTGGATCATGAACTCTAAATAAAAGTTTGAGTTTTGCCTCTGATTGGATTTTTTGAATAAGTTTTTTGTGAAGCTCTTCCAGTTCAATTGGCCCAGTGGTGCTTAAGGACTTTTTAAGAAAGGATTTTTTAGAGAGTCCAATGACATGGGGGTTTTTAAGCCCGCGGGCCAGAAGCTCTTCTTCAAGCTCGCTATAGCGATTAATCAGCGCCCAGTTTTGCTCATAAGTCTTAGAGAAACCAAACCCGGCATCAAAAAGAAGCTGCTCCTCCATCCCGAATTCCTTAAACCAGTTATAGGCCTTCTGAAAAGCCTCAGCTGTGGCCGTGACAATATCTGTGGATTCATCCAGAAACTTCATGTGATCCTGAACTTGTTGACGGGAAGGAATATGCGAAAAAGTGTAAATATAAGCAAAGTCCTTTCCCTTAAAAGACAAAAGAGTTGATTTTAAATTGTCGTCTAAAACGCCGCTGACGTCGTTAAAAATAAAACGAGCGCCCTCGTGAATAGTGCCGAACATCTCACTCATCATCAGAAAAGATTGAGGCTTATAAGTATCAAAAGAAACCGTGCGGCCCTGGAAGTTGTAGTCCCTGCTGGCGTCTAGAAAATCGCGAAAGCGCGCGACTTCTTCATCCAATGGCACAAAACTATTCATGGGTGCAGTAGACTCAAAACCAAAATCACAAATAACACTCTTATCAGCGAGAAAAGATGTGAGTTGTTCTTCAAAATGTTTTTGATTAAGAGAGCGGCCTTTATCAGAGAAAGAGTCGGGAGTCCTGTTGATGACTCCCAAGCTCTTATATTGATCTAAATTCATTAAGCTAGTACTGGATCTAATCCTTTAGAAAGTTTTGGCCCTTCATCCTTTGAAGAAGAGTCAGATCTTTTGTCCGACTTTAACGGAACACCGATATCAACTCCCGCTACAACATCTTTTACCTGTTGGAAGTCGATTGTTTCCCATGCCATTAGAGCGTGGGCCAGACGGTCAAGACCATCTCTGTTTGACTTAAGGATATTGATGGCCTGACGGTAGTTCTTTTCAACGATGCGGTTGATTTCTTCATCGATCTCTTGAGCTGTTTTCTCAGAGTAATCAACGTTCTCACCCATACCTGTAAAAGCTGATTGTCCCGATTTGTGGTAGTTGATCGGTCCCATCTTCTCACTCATACCCCACTTACAAACCATTGAACGAGCTAAGCTAGTTGCTCTTTCAATGTCGTTTGAAGCACCTGAAGTCATCTGTCCGTAAACGATTTCTTCAGCACAACGTCCACCCATTAAGAAAGCAATGAAGTTTTCTGCGCGATCATTTGTCAGAGAAAGCATGTCTTCGTTTGGAAGAGTTTGAGTCACCCCAAGAGCTCCACCACGTGGCATGATTGAGACTTTGTGAATAGGGTCAGTGTGTGGAAGGTTCATACCAACCAGTGTGTGACCTGCTTCATGGTAGGCAGTCATTAGTTTTTCTTTATCAGAAATCACAAGAGACTTTCTTTCAGGTCCCATTAGAACTTTATCTTTTGCTTGCTCAAAGTCCTCGTTAGAAAGCTTCTTCTTGTTATTTCTAGCTGCGTTTAGGGCCGCTTCGTTAACAAGGTTAGCAAGGTCAGCACCAGTAAATCCCGGAGTTCCTTTAGCGATTGTTTCTAGATCGATATCGTCTTCAAGTGGAGTCTTCTTAGTGTGAACTTTAAGAATCCCAAGACGGCCGCGAACATCTGGAGCACCAACCATTACACGTCTGTCGAAACGACCTGGACGAAGAAGAGCTGGGTCAAGTACGTCGATACGGTTTGTAGCTGCAATAAGGATAACACCTTCGTTTGATTCAAATCCGTCCATCTCAACCAGAAGCTGGTTAAGAGTTTGTTCACGTTCATCGTGTCCACCACCAAGACCTTGACCTCTGTGGCGTCCAACTGCATCGATCTCGTCGATGAAGATGATACACGGAGCGTGTTTTTTACCTTGCTCAAATAGGTCGCGTACTCTTGAAGCACCAACCCCTACGAACATTTCAACGAAGTCCGATCCTGAGATTGAGAAGAATGGAACGTCCGCTTCACCGGCAACAGCTCTTGCAAGAAGAGTCTTACCAGTTCCCGGAGGACCAACAAGGATAACCCCTTTAGGGATCTTCCCACCAAGTGCCGTGTATTTTTTCGGGTCTTTTAAGAAGTCTACAACTTCTTCAAGCTCTTCTTTTGCTTCCTGAACACCTGATACATCAGAGAAAGTGATTTTCTTTTCATGTGGGTTTAACATTCTTGCACGTGACTTTCCAAAGCTCATAGCTTTGCCGCCACCTGCTTGGATTTGTCTCAGGAAGAAATAGAAAATAACAATCAGAAGAATCATCGGTCCCCAGTTAAGGAGAAGTGATGTGAAGAATGTTTGTTTTTCTTCTTCTTCGTAGCGAGGAACAATATTGTTTTCGCGAAGAATGTTAAAAGTGTTATCTCCCGTGCTTCCAGTTAAAGTGAAGCGAGAGCCATTCTCATATCCTGGTTTGAATTTACCAAGGATAGTTTTATCACCTTTGAAAGTAACTTCTTCAATATTCTTTTCCTGCACGGCCTGAACGAAAACCGGGTATTCAATGTGCTTGATATCGTTTTTATTAACAGTCGCTAGTTTTGCAACCAGGGCCATCAAAAGGATTACGACAATCCAAAGAGTGAGAGTTTTTTGCTGAGGTTTCATTTAAATTCCTTCTTAGTCGTGTGGTCTATTCAAAATTGAATAGGCCCTACTATTCTATAACTGTCTCTTATACACATCTCCGAGCCCACGAGACGCTCAGTTAT
>CAXHHE010000210.1:0-6346 GCA_964016365.1 uncultured Bacteriovorax sp.
CAAAAGCCGCAAGTACAGTATACGCTTAAAACAACTCTTGAAGAACTGCGCGGAGACAACGGTAAGATTGTCATTGAATCAAAAATTAACTGGGGTTTTCCAGAGTTTAATGACAGCAAAGGAAACTTCAAAAAGAAGCAGGTAGTGTTTGAATACCACGATCCGAATGTCTTTAGAAAAGAGCTCGCTCTAAAATTCGAAGAGGCGTGCGAGCTTTTTAATTAGTCTTCTTCATTAATACAAACACCGCTGAGTAATCACAAAGCGGTGTTGAATCATTATCCATAAAAACTTTTGCTTTTAATTGAATCTTTCCAAAACCATTAGTGCCAATTTTCTTTTTAAACTCACTCCACTCGGCAGGAATGATTTCGGCCTTTACTTTAAAATCGCGATCAACAGGCTTCAGGTACCTGATTTTTCCTTCACCAATCACCAGGTCAAAATCTTCCAGTTGATGGGCCGTTTGCAATGAATACATAAGTCCGTAACAAGCAGATGTGCACACGGAATACAAACTTCCACCAAAAACAGTTCCTTTATGATTGTGATTCGGCGCCAATGGCACTGAAGCAATGCAAGAGTCTGTTTTAAATTCATCAAAGATGACTCCCATTTGTTTTACAATCGGGATTTCCACTTCGATGATTGATTGAATGTCTGCTGTCTGCATTTTACGCCTTTTTTAAAGATTCCATATCAATAACAAAACGGTATCTGACGTCGCCTTTTAACATGCGCTCGTAAGCTTCATTGATCTGATTCATGTTAATGAGTTCAATATCAGAAGTGATTCCGTGTTTACCGCAGAAGTCTAGCATCTCTTGTGTTTCCTGGATACCACCAATCAGTGAACCGGCCAGAGAACGTCTGGCAAAAATAAGTGCCGGGGCCTGGACTGTTGGTGCTGTGTTTGGAATTCCCAAAAGTACCATTGATCCGTCACGTTTTAGAAGATTCAAGTATAAGTTCCAATCAAGCTCCACAGAAACTGTATTGATAATTAAATCAAATGTACTTTCTAACTTGGTAAATGTGTCTGGGTTTGAAGTGGCATAAAATGCACTCGCCCCTAGCCTCTTTCCGTCAGCTTCTTTTTTTAGACTCTGACTTAAAATAGTGACTTCCGCTCCCATGGCGTGGGCCAGTTTAACGGCCATGTGCCCAAGACCTCCAAGGCCAATCACGGCCACTTTTTTTCCTGGCCCTGTTTTCCAGTGCCTTAGTGGTGAGTAAGTCGTAATACCTGCACATAAAAGTGGGGCCACTCCATCCATTGATAAATTATCCGGAATTTTTAAAACGAAAGATTCTTTAACCACCACAGCTGTTGAATAACCACCGTATGTTCTCGATCCATCTTTTTCAACTGCATTGTATGTTCCAACAGAGTTATCACAATACTGCTCAAGTCCTTCTTTGCAAGATTGACAGTGCTGACATGAATCCACTAAACATCCAACACCTACGCGGTCGCCGACTTTGAATTTTTTTACACTGCTACCAACTTTCGTCACGACTCCAACAATCTCATGCCCCGGGACGATTGGGAAAACAGAACCTCCCCATTCGTTTCTCGCCTGGTGAACATCTGAATGGCAAACTCCGCAGTGAGTGATTGAGATCTCAACATCATCAGCGCGAGGGTCACGTCGATCAATAGTAAAAGGAGCAAGTGGACTATGAGCATCCTGAGCAGCATAAGCTTTGATATTTTTCATGACATTCTCCATGGTATGAGTTGGAAAAAATGATCACCGCATCTCTCGAGCTGGTCAAGCTCTTTGAAGGTAACTCCCTTGATCCTATTAGAAGATTTTTAGAAACTGACTATTTTTTAGACGATTTGAGGCATTATGGCAGAGCGACTTTTGACCTGTAGCTTTTTACCCCGGTACTTGGGTGGCTTTTTTTCTCATTTTGAACTCTTAAACTTTGGTATTGAATCTGCAATTCAGTCAAACGAGGAAACATCAAGTTAGGAGACTACTTATGAGCCATTCAAATGAAGAAAAAACAGATGTCGTAAGTGTTATTCTCGACGATCACGAACTTTTAAATACCTTTGTAGACACTCTGGCCGAAAGAAGTGAGCGAACTTATGAAGATATCTCACAGGTTCTAAGAGCGGAGTCTATAGGCGGAATTCAGCGAATAAGGTGTTACATCTGGAAGTCACTAAAAGACTTGCTTCATAAGATTGCACAAAAAACTCAAGTGCTGGCAGTACTGGCGGAGTATAATGCGAAGAAAGAAGTAAAGAAGATCAAAAAGAATATATAAGAAGAACTCTCTAATGCTGTGGTTTTAAACTTGCATTTTTTCCTCCTAGGCAGCACGTCTTTTCACAGGAGGAAACCTATGGACACCTTACAAAGATTCCACTCTGACGACCCCAAAGAACAAGCAATCAATATCACTCAAGGCATTGTTTGATGAAACATCAGCTGAAGTTCTAGCAGAGCTAGAAAAGGACTTCAGTGACTTTCAGTCAGAAAATGTTGGCGGGTGGGTAAATGATGAAAATCGCCCAACACCGATGTAAGAGCTCAATTGTGAATTGATGGTCTTAAGGATGTTTTAATTTTTTTTAAACCATGGCTTTTTTCAGGCCAGCTACTATAATGTGAGCCAATGAAGTTAGGTAATTGTTCTTTATTTTTACTCTCGAGTCTCATGACCCTGTAAAGGCCTATGCTGAAGCCCTTAAAAAAACTTCTCTGCGAGATCGAAGAAAAACTGATCATTCTATTCCACTTTTTTAAGTCATTGACGATTGCTCTGCACACTCGTTAGTGTTGAAGAGACACTTTTTCAAGGAAGAAAAATGAAAACATCCCTAGTGGCCATGATCGCCCTGGTCTGCTCTTTTACTCTTAATGCTGAAAGCATTTTCCACGCTCCCAAAACATTTAAGGCACCTGAAGGACAAGTTGTTTTTATCGACATAAAAACAGCGGACTACTCTGTCACATACGATCCCAAAACTAAAAAAGTCACGGCCCAGTCGATTCTCGTCTTTGAAACTAAAGAGGACGGCATGATCGCCTTTGATCTGGTAGAAAATCCAACGAGCATGAATTTAGATGGTGAAGCAGTTTCTTCAAAAATTATCAGCTCCCCAGATAAAGACACCTGGTTTAGAATCGCACTTAAAAACACAACTCCAGGACTACATAAACTGGAAATTAGCTCACCAATTACTCAAGGTGTGAGCTTTGGAAGCGATGGCGTCTCTTCAGCGTTCTGGTTTACTGATTTAGGAGACCGCTCTTACCTTGAAGCTTATTTACCGGCCAACTTTGAATTCGATCAGTATCAAATCACATTGAATCTTGATTTCAAAACTATGAATAAACAAAAAATTTATACCAATGGTAAAGTCACGACTCTGGAAAACAACCGCTACAGAATCGAATTCCCAGAGACCTATACTTCTTCATCGCTTTACTTTCATACAGCATGGAACGGACGCTATAACGAAAAGAGTTTTGTATTTAAATCTATCGATGGAAGAGAACTTCCTGCCATCGTTTATACAGGGGATAAGAGTTTAAACCTGGACAACATGAAAACTAAAATCACTCAAAGCCTCGATGGTCTGGAAACAAAATACGGTCCTTTCCTGCACCAAAGTGTCACGGTCTTTATCGGCGGCAATGGCGGTATGGAATACTGTGGGGCCACCATGACTGATGTCTGGGCGCTTAACCATGAACTTACTCATTCCTATTTTGCCCGCGGAGGTTTCATGCCGGCCAACGGAAACTCTGGGTGGATTGATGAGGCCATCACGACATGGAGTGATACTGGAGCAGGCACACTGGAGAACCCAAACAATATTCGTTCGAACATGGCCGGGAATTCAGAATACCGCCGCTATACACACATGGATGCTTACACTCAAGGAAAAAACTTCATGGCCTACTTGAATTATAAGTATCAGGCGAGTGGTGGTTTAAGTGCTTTTTTAAATCAGCTGATCTCAAGTGAATCTTTCAGACCCATGACGACTGAGGAATTTGTTGGCAAAATGTCTGATTTTTACAGTGAGGACTTAATGCCTCTTTTTAAGAAGCACACTTATTCAGGCAAAAGTATCCAAGGCACTCCAGGTGAGCACCCTATTCATATGAAAATGACCATTGAAGAAATGCGAAGCCTTCTTTAAGGCTTCGCAACTTCTAAAATCCTAAGCGTCTTCGTTTTTCCATCAGGAAACATCCAATTAATTTCCTGCCCAACTCGAAGGCCAATCAATGCTGATCCCAAAGGGGCAAGGATAGAAATACGCCCTTCTTCAAAGTTCGCTTCACTTGGATAAGTCAAAGTGATGGTCATGGTTTTATCTTCCTGCACTGTCAGGAATGTCACCTTGGAATTCATCATCACCAGATCCGTTGGAATCTCATGCTCGCCAATAATTTTAGCGCGCTCAATTTCAATTTCTAAATTCTCATAATCACCGCTACTCTTAAAACTTAAAAGATGCCTGATTCTTAAGTAATCACGTTCTGTGAGTAAAATCACATCGTCGTACATACGAAGTCCTTGGTTGAAGTTAAATAAATGGGAAAAATGTTATGAATGTAAAGGTGACCGAGGGCAAGACTCCCCAGTCAAAACTATAGTGCGATGGTTTTGCGTGATGAAATAGTGAATAGAAATGATTTCTGTTGAGTCATAGGACCATTTTAGCAGAAGATTATTTCTTATGCAATGTCAGGCGAACGGGGCGGTCGGTCTTAAGGGTAACATACCCTTTAACTCCCACTTCTTTCTGCATAGTTGTCATTCTAAAATGCTTGAAAAATTCTAATGCAAACACGCTGATTTCCATCAAAGAAAAACGCGACCCAATACAATTTCTTTTGCCAACGCTAAAAGGCACAAAAGCTCCGCGAGGAAGATTCTTAATAGCTTCACTATCTAAAAATCTTTCGGGCATAAAATCATCAGGATTCTTCCACCATCTCGGATCGCGGTGAGCGACATATGGACAAACAGCAAGGACTTGTCCTTTTTTAACATTCCACTGTCCTACTGAATTATCCTCGGTAATATTGCGAGCGATAACCCATCCGGCAGGATAAAGTCTCATCGTTTCGTTAATGATGGCCTCAAGAAAAGGATATCTTCCTAATTCATTTGATGTTTCAAATTTATAATCACCGCTCTCAAGCTCTTTAATTAAACGCTCTTGATATTCTGGTTTTTTGGCCAACAAATAATAAAACCAGCTCATCGTAATCGCCGTCGTTTCATGACCGGCAATTAAAAAAGACATGACCTGATCAAAAACTTCTTCACGGCTCAAGTTGTGCTTATCTTCATCTTCTGCGGCAATTAAAAGATCCAACATATCTTTTGAATCACGACCTTTGTTCTGAACTTTGTTATCGTAAAGCTTTTCGATTTCTGTCTTCACTCTTTTTAAAGCACTTTTAAACTCTACATGCTCTTGTAGCGGAAAACTTAAAGGTACATTGATAAGATTAGTCATTCTGCGAGAAACAAACCGCATGCAAATGTGCATATCGTGGGCCATTTGATCCATCTTTTGAGGCTCAAGGCTCGAACCAAAAAATGAAGTCACAGCTACCTCTAGGGCAAAATCAAACATCTTTCTCGACCAGTCGAGCTCTTGCTCCACTTCAAGCCTGGCCACAAATTGTTCTGAAGCCTTTTTAATCTGAACTAGTAAAATATCCAGACCATTTTTTCCAAAGATAGGATTGAGCATGCGCCTTTGCTTTTCCCAGTCCTTCCCTTCACTGGTTAAAAGACCTGTCCCCATCAAATGCCTTAACTGATTGTATTGATCACCCTTGATATAGATATCAGATTTGTCCTGAAGAACTTCTTTGATATGGTCTGGATGAAAGAACAAATAAAAGCTCTTCCAGCCAATACGTGCTGTAATGGCATCACCATAAAGGCGGGCCATGCGAGGGTAAAAATGAACCCCCTCATCTTTCATTTGAAAGAGATTGCCTAGGAAGAGATTTCCTTGGGCCTTAGGAGGAGAATTCAATCTTGTTTGATTCATGAATTCAATGTTAAGCTTAGAAAGAACTCACGTCAATTAAGGGAATACATGACTCAAGTGAAGTTATCTTTTCAGGACACTTTTCTGCTCGCTTTTGAAAGAGAGGACCTGCCTTTTAACTCATTCTTTTATTTTGAATCCGAAACCGCTTTTGACTTAAAAAAAATCAGACAAACTTTCATCAAACAAGTGGAATTAGAGCCGCAGTTAAACCTGACCTGCTCTTATGAAACTGGTAAATGCACATATCGAAAATTTTCAAACAGTGAAGTTGCCAATGCCATCACCACATTGATG